>DHMN01000074.1 GCA_002405805.1 Cyanobacteria bacterium UBA4641
CTATCCATAAATGCAGGTGTAATCAAATATCTTCCTTCCACTTGGTCGTCAGTTATAACGCTATATTTTTTATTAAATTCAGGGTCTTCAAGGTTCATACGGAGTATTTGTTTTTTCTCGACAAGTTCGGATATTATAATAGGTATCACGAATGCAAGGATAATTGCCATTTTAACCATAAAAGACATTGGATTGTAAAGGATGTCTTGAGTTTTAGTTGCATCATCAATTATAGCTCCTATTGGAAATAAAAGAAGCATTATTGAAAAGATTATTTTATTTCTAATTCTTTTATTGGATTTAGTTTTAGTTTCAATAATTGTATGGGCTGTCGTTTTTTTATTTGTGTCAATTAGAATGATAATTCCTTTGAATACAATAGCTTCAGAATATCCATCTTTAGTCTCAGTTATTTCAGATAATTTTGATTCTGATATTTTGAAATTCAGTCCATTATATTTCCCTTCAAATTCATCATCATTTCTTCTCGTATTATAGCTCGCAAACAGTTTGCTTTTACTGATAGTTTCATCGCTGATAATCTGTTTGTCTATCATCCAGTTAATCTCTCCAATGGAGTGAATTGTTTTGGACATTAATTGTTGTTTGATTGCTCTTTTATATAGAAGATTTATACTATTATGATAAAGAATTCGTAAAAATATAAGGGCTATTATTGTTGTCATTATCCTGTCGAGTATGGAATAAAGATGAGTAATGAACAACCCTAAAAGTGCAGTAATAAACATTACAAAAATTGAGAATTTTATTATATACTTAATTCTCTCTTTTTCATATTCTTCAATATATGGAGCCACAACTTTTTCATAATTTTTATAGAAGTTTAATAGTCTCTCAGTTTTTATTTGTTGTGCGGTGTTATTATCAATTTTATTCATAATACTAATTATAACAAATTTTTTAAGCTAATTCAAATAGTTTCGGTTCATTGTTATCTCGAGACCAAACCATCAAATCTCCCACCTTGTGGAACCCGTTTTTTTCATAGAATTTTTCAGTTGAACCTTTGCTAGGTTTTAGCATGATTTCAGAAAAATGTTCTTTCAAACTGTCTAAAATAGCACTGCCATTTCGTTTATAATCGGCGTTAGGAGAATAAATATATTCGGGATTAACTTGAAGATAATCTATATATAGAAAATCTTTTCTTGTTGTTTCGCCTAATACTGCACCTAAGATTTTTCTATCATCCATGTTTTCAAATTCAGAGTTTTGAGAAGTCAGAGCATAGGTTTTGAATCTGCTTGCCGGCAGTTCGTTCATTTGTACTTTTTGAGTCAATCTATAAATATTTGTGGCATACTTTTCGTATTCCCAGTATTTTTGGATGTTATCCAGTGCCTTCATGTCTTTTGAATCTTTCGGATTCATCTCGACAAAAGAGGCGTTTACTTTCTCATAAGTGTTATTTGGGGTTTTCTTATTAACTTGCGCATTGTTTAAAAATCTTGCGCCAAATGAAATTATTCTCATATTATTTATTAAACCCCTAAATAAAAAATTTTGCTACTTAAATTTTCTTTATAGTTTTTATTATTAGAATTTTTGGAGTATAATTGTCCTTGTAAATGGAAGTGTATAACTTAAAGGCGCGAAGATTGCGCAGAAAGAAAAGGTAATTTATGAAACCTGAAACAAAAAGCTTTCAATTGGAAATCGGCGGTAAGACCGTAACCATTGAAACAGGAAAGTATGCACAATCAACAAACGGTTCAGTTACAGTAAGATGCGGTGACACAATGTTATTTGTTCACTGCGTTGTATCAAAAGAACCAAGAGTCGGTATCGACTTTTTTCCATTGTTGATTGATTATGAAGAAAGAATGTCATCAATCGGTAGAATCCCTGGGGGATACAACCGTTCAGAAGGAAAAGCAAGTGACAAAGCTATTTTGGTATCAAGATTGATTGATAGACCAATCAGACCACTTTTCCCTAAAGGTTATAGAAACGATATTCAAATTGTAGCTCAATTATTCAGCTACGACCAAGAAAATCAACCTGATACATTGGCAATGTTAGGTGCATCTTGCGCTTTGATGTTGTCAGGCGCACCATTTGAAGGTCCTATCGGTGCTGTTAGAGTTTCTCGTGACAGTGAAGGCAACTTGATTGCTAACCCTACTCACCAACAAGCTAAAGTATCTGACCTTGATATTGTTGTAGCAGGTACTCACGATTCAGTTATCATGGTTGAGGCAGGTTGTAAATTTGTTTCAGAAGACGATATTATGGCTGCTGTTGAATTTGCTCAAGGCGAAATCAAAAAACAATGTGAGGCTCAAGTTGAATTTGCAAAAGCTTGTGGTGTAGTTAAGGAAGAATTTGTAAATCCTTACGATACTACTGGTATCAAGAAAATTATTGAAGAAACTGCTCACGATATGATTTTTGATGCTTACCACCACTTTGACAGAGAATACAGACAAACAAAATTGGAAGAAGCCAAGAAATTGGTTAAAGAAAAAATCGATGCTCTTCCTGATGATGATTACATCAAACAAATTATTGAAGAAACAGGTATCGACTTTGTTGCAGAAGAATTTAAAAATGCAGAAAAACACATTATGCGTACAATGATTCTTGATGAAGGCGTTAGAGCTGATGGTAGAAAACCAAATGAAGTTAGACCTATTTGGTGTGAAGTTGGTGTAATTCCTAGAGCTCACGGTTCAGCTGTATTTACAAGAGGTCAAACTCAGGTATTATCAGTTGCAACATTGGCTGGTCCTGCAATGAAACAAGAACTTGACGGTGTAGACCCAGAAACAGAAAAGACTTATATGCACAAATATATCTTCCCTGGATTCTCAGTTGGTGAAGTTAAACCTTTAAGAGGCCCTGGAAGACGTGAAGTTGGTCACGGACACTTGGCAGAACGTGCTAATATCCCTGCTCTTCCATCTCAAGAAGAATTCGGATATACAATACGTGTAACTTCTGATGTATTGGAATCAAACGGTTCTACATCAATGGCATCAACTTGTGGTTCATCAATGGCATTGATGAATGCAGGTGTTCCTGTAAAATGCATGATTGGTGGTGTTGCAATGGGTATGATTACCGAAGAAGGCAAAGAACCGGTTGTATTGACAGATATTCAAGGTATTGAAGACTTCTTGGGTGATATGGACTTCAAAGTTACTGGTAATGATACAGGTATCACAGCTTTGCAAATGGATATGAAAGCAAAAGGTATTGCTAACGAAACATTGCGTAAAGCTTTAGGTCAAGCAAAAGAAGGCAGATTGCACATCTTAGGTAAAATGAGAGAAGCAATTACTGAACCTGGACCAATGTCTCCATTTGCACCAATCATTACAACAATGACTATTCCGACTGAAGATATCGGAACAGTTATCGGACCTGGCGGAAAACAAATCCGTGCAATCATTGATGCATCAGGTGCAGAAATCGATATCCAAGATTCAGGTGTTGTAACAATTACATCTAACGACCAAGAAGGTGCTCAAATCGCAATCAAGATGATTAAAGATTTGACATTCAAACCTGAAGTTGGAATGGTAATCAAAGGTAAAGTTGTAAGAATTATCCCTATCGGTGCTTTCGTTGAATTAGGTGGTGGCAAAGATGGTATGGTTCACATTTCTCAAGTTTGCAACGAAAGAATTGAAACAATTGAACCTCATTTGACTATCGGTCAAGAAGTTATCGTTAAGGTAATTAAGATTGATGAAAAAGGTCGTGTAAACCTAACAATCAAGGGTGTTACAGAAGAAGATAAAGCAAAAGTTATCTAATTTTGTGACAGGTTGAATAATCAGACAAAGCGGTGTAAATCTACACCGCTTTTGTTTGTGGGTGCGTTCGGTTTGCTTTTCCTTGTAATGATAGGATTTTTTATATTGTCATTCTGAAAGCTTAGAAAATTTGTGTGAGTTTGACGAACACATAATTTTCTTGCTATTCAGAATCTCAAATTGTGCAAAAAGGTCATTGTCATTCTGAATTTATTTCAGAATCTTTTCCATATTAATAATTTAGCAAATATTATTATTGATAAATATTGATTATTGAAAGGATTCCGAAACAGTCTTGGATTATTGGCGGCTCGACCGGCTCAACGCAGCTCTCGCCATGACGTGCTGGGGTCACTTCGTTCACACGGCGCACTTGCCAAAATCCGCAGT
>DHMN01000002.1 GCA_002405805.1 Cyanobacteria bacterium UBA4641
TATAATAGTTCATACATGTGAACATTAATAAGGATAGTTTGTTATGAAAAAATTTGGTTTTACACTGGCAGAAGTTTTAATCACACTAGGAATAATCGGAGTAGTTGCTGCAATTACAATTCCAGGATTGATAGCGAACTATAAAGCACAACGCTTGCGCTCTAAATTCTTGAAATCATATTCAACTGTTCAACAGGTATTTAAACAAATGGAAGCAGATGATGTATCGCTAAATCCTGATGATTATAGTGCATCCACTTTTTATAAAACTTTTGCAAATTATCTTGCCGGCGCAACTTTATGTACAAATTCCAAAACAATTACAAATCCGCTATGCTATAACAGAAATGTTCAAGGGGATAATTTTTATAAAGGTATAAGCGGATATTATCTTGATGATGGAATAATTTTGTTACCTGATGGAACGCTTTTAATGTTTGAAAACACTGTAAAAACAGCTAATCCGTATGTCTTTGTTACTGTCGATTTGAACGGCATTAAAAATCCACCAAACATGGCAGGTTTTGATACCTTCACTTTTGAGTTTAAAGACGGAGTTTTGAGAACAATGGGCGATAAAGACACACACTTTCAAGGAGATAAATATTGCGATTTAGCCAAAGTCAAAACCTCTCCTGGTGGTTACAATTTAGGCATTGCCTGTGCTCAAAAAGCAAAACAAGACTCCGAGTATTTCAAAACTCTTGTTAAGAAGTATAAGTAAAAGTAGGAGACAAAATTATTGGTTGTTGCCCTTCAGCCATATATGGCACGCAGGCTCACTCAACTCGCTACATAGCTCGTTGGCTCGGCTAGTATTCCTCGGAGAGGGTAAATTGTCACCCTGAACTTGTTTCAGGGTCTCTAACCTAACAAGTAGGTCTATGTGTTTTATTTGAGATGCTGAAACAAGTTCAGCATGACATATCAAATGAGTAACCTCTTCGCAATAACCTTATATATTCCTCAAATGCTCAATTGTGAGTTTTGGTTGGAGTGTTATGCCGATTGCATCAATTTGAAAGCTTTTAATCTTGTGTTCTGTCACGTATGACAAAACACCTGTTTTGATATTTTGGTATTTCTTTGCGGTAATCGCTTCCATCGGCGCCCCAAAAGCATTAGTCTTTCTGGTTTTGACCTCTATAAAAATATATTTTCCTTTTTGCTTTGCAATAATATCTATTTCACAAAGTTTTGAAAAGTGCACATTACGCCCAACAATTTCATATCCGTTTTTCAACAGATATTCACAAGCCAAATCTTCCCCTTTGTTTCCAAACTCTCTGTTATTCATAATTATTGCTTAATTCCACATCTTGCGAATTTTGTCAGGTCAATCAAATTGTCAATTTCTTCAGGTGTAAAATTTTTGCTCCAACGAGAAGGCGAAATATCTATTCCTCCGCGTCTTGTATAAAGTGCACCCACAAACAATTCATCATCTTTATCCAAAATATCAGAAAGTCGCTTGAATATCATCTCGCAACATTCCTCATGGAAATGGTACTCTGAGCGAAAAGATACCAAATATTTTACAAGCGAAGATTCTTCAATGTGTTTTGCAGATTTGTAATATATAAATGCATCCCCAAAGTCAGGCTGATGAGTGACTCTGCAGTTTGAGCGCAATGAATCAAAAGTCAAATAATATTCTCTTTTTTCAGAAGTTTTATGAGTTTGCAAAACTTCCGGCGCCTCTTTAAATTGAGAAATTTCTATCTCTGATTCATCCACAAATTCCATAATATTTTTGAACTTGCTAAATATTTCAACTTTTGGCGTGTTGTTATCCAAGAAATTTACTTCAACTTTAGTCTGAAGTTTTTCGCTCAAATCCTTTTCTATAGTAGATTTGCAAAGCTCAAGACAATCTTTGATGTTTGAGCCAATTCTTGTCATATTAAACGAATTTAGGTAAAGTTTTAAGGATTTTGATTCAATAATATATTCATTATCACAGTTATAGCGAAGTTTTAGCACTCTTGTGACAGGAATTCCTTTTTTTGTCATTGCAGAAAATTCATAAGCGTGCCAAACATCCCAACCGAAAAATGGCAAATTTTCTTGTTTTATTCCGTAGCGGTTACGGTTTTCAAATCTTGGAACAGCAACAAGAAGTGATGGGTCGTAAGATGTCGCACCTTCTACCTTTTTGCCTAAGTATTTTGATGCCGTAGAATCTGTGATATTTTGAGTATTCATATTTTGATAATAGCACAAATATTTTAAGGAAAAAGTCTTCATTAGTCTATAAATCCACAACAAACTTTGCAGGGGATTACGACGTCACGCTGTTCTAGCATTTGACTTTTATAGGACTATATTGTTCCTCGTAATGACACTCAGATAGAGAAGAGGCGCAGCCTACGGCTGCGCCTCTTCTCCTTATAAACACCTTAGTCTTCTTTATGCAAAAGCTTGTCAGCCAATTCAGTTTCTAATGTTCCATTTAACGCTTTAGAAACTTTTTGCAACTTCTTCGCGATAATTTCCATATTGTCAGTCCATACAAAATTATCTTGAACATATTTTTCAGCTTTATTGAAATCACCATCAATTTGGATTCTTACAATTTCTGCCAACATTTCTTTTGCAATCGGAACAGCTTTGTCAATATTTACGTGAATTTTACCATCTTTTGTCAAAGTATAGCCACCACGGTCAGCGAAATATTTATTTTGCATTACCGTTCTAACCCTGTGCGCCTGAGACATTGTCGGTTTTGATTTCAAGAAGTTATCCGCAACTGTTGTTACAATGATTTGCAATCTTTGTTCAGGTGTATACATACCAAGTTCTGTCAACAAATCAACAAAAGCCAAAGAACCCATATCTGCTTTGTTTTCTTCTATGATATTTCTGTATTTGCCTAATTTTTCGCTACCTTCTTTTGGCCCTAATGAGTGAGCGTTTTCATGCCCAATAGTAAACCAGTGGTCAGCCTCATCAAGATAGTATTTGTGTTGTTCTTTATCAAGAATTTCATCCAATCTTTCTTGGAGTTTTTTTCTGTCACTGATAAATCTTATTTGTCTGTGGTAAACATTACGCCTACCTCCACCGATTGTTAAAGATAATTTGTCAGAATTTGGAAGGTTTTCTGCAAGTGTGATACCACCTCTATATTCACCAACATCACCTGATGCCATTACCATATCAACATCAACCATTGTCTGCTTTGCATCGCCTTCTGCTGAAATAGTTTGAGTGTATTCATCTTTGTATGGCATATTATCTGCAAGGGTCGGAAGATATTTTTTTATTGCCATAAGAGCTTCTGTACCTTTTTTGTTAATAATTCCGACTCTGCCACCCAAAAAGTCTTTTGGAATAGGGTTGATATTGTGTTCTTTTAACAATTGAGATAACTCTTCGTTTTCTACAATTGTTCCTGTCATTTCATCTTCGTAATTTTCTCTTGTAATTGTAAATTCAAGAGGGGTATCTTGAAGAGTTGCCCATTTTTTATCCGCATAAGCATCTAACATAGGGTCTGCGGTTCTTAGTGCTTTTGCCTGCAATAGCAAATATTCATTAAAATCCACATTTGTAGAAACTTTTGCAGCTTTTTCAAGTTCATCTGCCATTTTGGCAAAATCTTCACTAAAGTAATCAACATAGTCAATTCCTGCCAAATCTTCTGCAGCTCTAACTACAACTGAACGTTGAGTTAATATATTTTTAACTTCATCTATTTTACCATCTTTAATCATTCGGATTAAAACAGCGTGAAATTCTTCTTTTGAAAGGTCTTCAGGATAAACACCTTTACCCAACTTTTCATCAATTCCTTTAATCAATCTGATTGGATTTGACATTGTATCAATGGCATTTACACCTTTTTGTGCATCAAATAAGATTTTAGTAAGCTGAGCTTGTTTGTTGCCTTTTTTAGATTCTTCTTCCAAAAACGCTTTGACTTCCAAATTGTGCTTACAATCAAGTTGCATATTAATTTTTTCCAAAATATCAGCCGCTTTAACCAAATATCTTAGCGCAATTTTATCACCTGTAGCAAGTTCGGTATATTCAGGCGCATCGGCTTTTAAAAACTTTTTGGTAATCAAATAATCCTTGTTTGTACGTTTTTTTAGTTCGTCCATAGACAAATTAAATTCAAATTTGCTCATTATAAAAACTCTCCTTATATTGCTTATGTTATATAAGGATTATATCACTTTGAGTTTTATTGCACAAGGGTTAAATGTTGTATGTAAATTGCAAAAAATTGCCCATCAAATTTTCGTTCCAAACCTGAATCCCAGACGGAACTTCTAGCACGGTTGGGGTAAAATTCCAAATATATTTAATATTTGATTTTGTGATAAATTCTGCTGTTTTTTGAGCATATTTCCCCGGAACAGTTAAAATTGCAATTTCAACACCGTGTTCTGTTGCAAATTTTGGAAGTTCTTTTATATTTAGAATTTTTTTAGAATTTATTTCTTTGCCGATTTTTGTCTCATCGTTATCAAATAAAGCAAGGATATTCAAACCGTAACTTGTAAAATTGTCATACTTAGCTAGCGCCATTCCCAAGTTACCGGCTCCGATGATGAAAGCCTTTTTAGTCTTTGAAAAACCAAGAGTTTTCTCAATAGATGTTTTTAATTCTTTTACAATATATCCGACTCTTGACTTGCCTGAATTATTTAAAATATTGATATCTTTGCGCACTTGAGAATCATCAATATTTAAAAGTGTTGCAATTTGTTTACTTGAAATATATTCTTCGCCTTTTGTTATAAAATCTTGCAAAATGCAATGATACAAAGTCAATCGGTTTATAACTTTTTCTGAAATCTTTTTGTCCATAACCTAATTATACATAAAAATTGAGCAAATATCAGTTTTATGTTATAATTCGGCTATGATGAAACATATTTTTGAACAAAAAGTTTATTATTCTGACACCGATTCTTACGGTGTTGTATGGCACGGTGCGTATTTGCGCTGGTTAGAAATGGGTCGAGTAGAGTTGTGCGAAATGATGGGACACAACCTTAATGATTTAGTAAAACAAGATATTGCACTTCCTGTTGCAACAGTCAATGTTAAATACAAAGCATCTGCTAGATTGGAAGATGTTTTGGTTATCGAAACCGAAATTTCAAAATTCAACGGTTTTTCTTTAACATTTAAACAACTTATCAAATCAAAAGAAACAGGTAAGACTTTTATTGAGGCTGAAGTTGTAGTTGTTGCGATTTCAAACAGCGGCAAGTTGTACCGCAGAATGCCTGAAGTTTTGGCAAAATCATTTGAAGAGGCTATGAAATGCCCGGAACTCGTTTAAATAAATATATCGCATCATCAGGTTTGTGCTCACGCAGAAAAGCTGATGAACTTATAGAATCAGGAGTAGTTCAGGTTAATGGTAAAAAAGTAACTGAACTTGGTTATTCTGTGCAAAACAAGGATAAAGTTTTTGTCAACGGCAAAATTATCCATCCTGTAAAACACGAATACTACAGATTTTATAAGCCTGCAGGATATATTACAACATCAGATGATGAAAAAGGCAGAAAAACGATTTATGACTTATTGCCTGAAAATTTACATCATCTAAAACCAGTTGGGCGTTTAGATAGAGAATCTACAGGGCTTATCATTTTAACTAATGATGGAGATTTAATCAATGATTTGACACACCCATCTGTTAAAGTGCCTAAATTATATCGAGTTGCAATCAACGGCAAAATCACCCAAAACGACATTGACAAAATGTATAAAGGTATTGAGATTGAGCCGAACAAAATGGCTTATGCGCAAGTCGATGTGTTAGAAATTGATAACACTCATACGGTTATGGAAATCCTTTTGTATCAAGGTTTGAACAGACAAATTCGTAAAATGTTTGAATACCTTGGTTTTGAAGTGGTTTCATTGAAACGTATTCAACATGCAATATTTAATCTTGACGGATTAAAACGCGGAGAATTTAAACCGATAAAACCTCGTCAAATTAAGGATTTGAGAAACTTTTTAAATAGAATTGCAGGTAAAAATGCTTAAAGTCGCATTGACCGGAAACATCGCAAGCGGTAAATCTTCCGTTCAATTGTTTTTAGAAAAACAAGGTTATCCGGTTCTTGATACCGATATTGTTTGCCATGAATTATTGGAAAACAGTGTTGAAATAGCAGAAGCTTTTTCAGGATATGATGTTTTTCATGACGGAATATTGAGCCGTGAAAAGTTAGGCAAACTTGTTTTTTCTGACCCTAAGTTAAAAAAGATGTTGGAAAATTTGCTATACCCTGATTTGATTGCCGAAATGCAAGCTTTTTTTGCAGTGCACTCAGGGAATAAATTTGTATTTGTCGGTATTCCTCAACTGTTTGAGGCTGGCATGGAAAATTTGTTTGACCGCACAGTGTTGGTTTATTGTAATGATGAAATTCGCGAACAACGCCTGATTGCGCGAAACGGATATACAAAAGAGTACGCAAAAACGCGCATGGAATCTCAATTGTCGCAAGATATCAAAGCAAAAAAAGTTGATTATGTTATCTATAACAACTCGACTATTGAAGATTTACACAAAAACATCATCAAGGTAATTGAACAAATCCGCTAATATCTTTGTGATAAGGCGAATAGTGCATTGTAACGACTCTATCATCACCGCCTGAGGTTACATTACCCTCAATAGTATCAAATGTTCCGTTAGGGTATACTTTAGTAACTATTCCCGTATGCGACGCCTGAGTATTAGTATCACCATCTTTTTCTCGCATAATCACAATATCGCCGGCACGGACTTTTTCTTTGACAGTTTTGGTTCGGTCTTTTGATTCGGTTATGCAGAGATATTTATCATGCTCAATTGCTTGTTTTCGCAAGTTTTCGACCCTATGATTTCCAAACCATTTAGGCGCTCGCAAACCTTGCTGTTCGTAAGCCTCTTTAATTACGTAAGACACAAAGTCCGCACACCATTCAGGACTATTTGAAAATCTTTTATATGAACCGTCAGATTCTTTGTAACCAATGTATTTTTTTGCATTTTTTACAAAGGCATTTCGCAAAGCCTGATTTGATGGTTTTGTCGGATTTGTTGCAGTTTTGCTACTTTTTTTCGTTTCAGTTTTAGTTGTTGATGTTATTGAATTTGTTTTTGAGGCTGCAGAAGTTCCGCTGAAATTTATATCAGCAGCCCTTGAATAACTGTTGTTTTGTGGAAGAAATACACTCGGCATTAGAGAATCACCAAAAGGATTTGCTCCAATTGTTCCATTCCAAATACTTCCTCCGCCACCAAAATTAATATCACCTCCGGTGAAAGATGTTCCAAAGGTTGTTGAATTACCTATACTCGGCAAAGACGAAGACCTGCCAAAATTTATAAATGGCAGTATTGTCAGCTGATTCATATTGTATCCTACAACAATCGGATTCACTGCAGGATTATCATACGTTATCGGTGTAAAAATGTCCCCTAAGTTCATATTTCCCCGTTCTATTTTCCCTTACTTATATATAAAGTATTTTTGAACGAGAAAATTGCCTTTTTGTTACAAAATTTTATCCTCTTGGTGTTTAAATTGCATATCATAAAGGTGTTTGTAATTACCTTCAGGAATAGCCATCAATTCTGCATGTGTACCAAGTTCAACAAGTTCACCTTCATTGATAACTGCAATTCTATCAGCATTGTTGATTGTAGATAATCTGTGTGCAATAACAAATACTGTTTTGTTTTGCATTAAGTTATCCAAAGCCTTTTGTACAATTGCCTCAGATTCGTTATCAAGAGCTGATGTTGCCTCATCAAGAATTACAACAGGGGCATTTTTAATCATGGCTCTTGCAATTGCAACACGTTGTCTTTGACCGCCTGATAAAGATGCTCCACGCTCGCCGACATAAGTATTTATACCATCTTCTAATGTCGATAAAAATTCATCAAGGTGAGCCATTTTTATAACTGTATTTATCTCTTCATCTGCCGCATCTTCTCTACCCATAAGAATATTTTCTTTAATTGTACCGGAGAACAAGAAATTATCTTGGAATACAAATGAAATATTATCTCTAAGGCTTTCGATTTCTAAATCTTTGATATCTACACCGTCATATTTAATAGAACCGCTTTTGATATCATAAAATCTTGGCAACAAGTTTACTATTGTACTTTTGCCACCACCTGAATTACCGACAAGAGCGATAGTTTCGCCTTTATTAACATGTAAAGAGAAATCTTTTAATACCGGTACATTTTCTTCATATTCAAAATATACATGCTCAAAATCAATAGCGCTATTTAAACCGTTGAGTTTTTTTGCATTTTCTTTATTTTTGATATGAGGAACAAGGTCAAACAACTCAAAAACTCTGCCTAATGCGACAAATGTTGTTTGCAAATCGGTAAGCGTTCTACCCAAATCTTTTACAGGTTTGTATAACAATAGCAATGAAGTTACAAACGATGCAAAACTACCTGCACTCATTTGTCCGCTGATAATCAAATGGTTACCGTAAAACATTACAAGCGCAATACCGATTGAACAAATAAAATACATAATCGGAGACATCCAACCTACACGCTTTGTCAACGACATAGTGAGGTCAAATTGTTCTTTTATTTGGTGTTCAAACTTATTATTTTGAAGTTTTTGCAAGTTGTAAGCAGTCATAATTTTGTTACCTGCAAAAGTTTCGTTAAAATTTGTTGTCATATCACCGCCGACAACCATTGTGGCATTAGATACTTTTTTAATTCTTTTTCTGATTAAGGTTACAGGAGTAATCGCAATTGCCATAATTCCAACACCAATTATTGCAAGTTTCCAAGAGTTGTATAGCAAAACGCTCACCAAACCAACAATTCCAAAACTTGTCATAATGAAAGTTTTAATTGTGTTTATGATGTTTTTACTTGCGGTTTCAGGGTCGGTCAAAAATCTTGTTAAAACTAAACCTGAAGAGTTGATATCGTAAAATTTTGGGTCAAGTGAAGTTAGTTTTCTAAATAATTCTATTTTTAACGAATTTGAAATCTTGTTACCTGTCCAATCAGTCAGATAGTTGTTTGTATATTTCAAAAGACCTTGAATAACAGCAAATAGGACAATACCAAATGGAATAGCGGTTGCAAGAACATTTTGTTCAATCGTAAAACCTGCAATATGCCATGCCTTACCATTGATTACACAATCCATATAAGGCTTTAGAGCAAAAGCCACAACACCATCTAAAAGCCCCAGTGGTACAGCAAGAATCATGTTTAAAATGATTCTCGGCAAGTGCGGTTTTAAAAACGGCGCAATTTTTTTTACCAAATATCCGTATCTAAAGGCATCTTTTGACATTGTGTCTTTTAACTTATACTCCATATATCCCTCATTCTTAACTTAAAATTTCTACGATAGTATAAATATCTCACAAAAACATCTCCTTTTCAAATTTGAAATAAGTTTTGAAGAACTTCTACTTGACAATCAAAAGAACTTATTATAAATTAGTTATACAGTTTGAACACAGTTTGAACTGTTTGATAACTGAATATTGATGGGCGTGTGGTGGAATGGTAGACACGCTAGTCTTAGGAACTAGTGCGAAAGCATGGGAGTTCGAGTCTCTTCACGCCCAAATCTAAAAAAGAACCTTGTAAAAGGTTCTTTTTTGTTGCGTAATTACACATTCACAAACTAAGAACTATGTCCTTCGGAAACAAGTTCGGAATGACAAGACTTATTTTGTTTAGATAGAATGTAGTGTGGGAAAACGTGAAGTGTCCCCACAAATTTCATTACCTTTGCAACCAAGCACGGAATGTCTCACTAGACAACGACCCTTGTAATATGATAAACTTAGGTTATGTTTACTGGAATAATTGAAGAATCAGGTAAAATAAAAAGCTTTTCTAAAGACAGCAACGGTGCGACAATTGAAGTCGAGTGTCAAAAAGTTCTGCAAGACACAAAACTTGGAGACAGTATTGCAATAAACGGTTGTTGCCAAACTGTCACAAAACTTTCTTCAACCGCATTTAGCGCAAGAGTGAGTGATGAAACACTTTCTGTCACGACTTTTAAAGATTTCCAAAAAGGTGACACAGTTAATCTTGAAAGAGCTTTGACGCTAAGTTCAAGACTTGGTGGTCATATCGTAACAGGGCACGTTGATTGTGTCGGAGAGTTTATATCAAAAATTCAACTATCAGACTTTTATGACCTAGAGTTTTCAGTACCCAATGAGCAGGAAAAATATATCGTCAAAAAAGGTTCTGTAACGATAAACGGAATAAGCCTTACGGTTGCGGAGACAAAAGGAAATACACTAAGAGTTGCAATTATTCCGCACACATTTGAAAATACAAATTTAAAAGACCTCAAAATTGGAGACCGTGTAAACATTGAAACCGATATCTTAGGCAAATATGTTGAAAAATTTTTATCTGCGAAAGATAATAGTGAGGGTATCAGTATGAAATTTTTACAAGAAAATGGGTATGTATAATGGAAGATAAAACTTTTAGATTCGACAGCATAGAATCAGCAATAGAAGATTTTAAAGCAGGTAAACCGATTATCGTTGCAGATGATGAAGATAGAGAAAACGAAGGCGACGTAATAGTTTCGGCTGAAAAAGTTACTCCTGAACTTATTAACTTTTTAGTAACTGAAGTTAAAGGTTTGGTTTGTCTTGCAATTTCTCACGAAATCGCCCAACAGCTTGATTTACCGCAAATGGTAGACCAAAATACAGAAGGTATGAAAACCGCATTTACCATAAGTATAGATGCAGCAGAAAAATACGGTGTAACAACAGGTATTTCAGCATTTGACAGAGCCAAAACGGTTGAGGTTGCAACCGCATACGATGCACAACCGACAGATTTGAGACGACCGGGGCACTTGTTTCCTTGTGTAGCTCGTCGCGGCGGAGTCTTGGAAAGAACAGGTCACACTGAGGCTGTTGTAGATATGGCAAAATTATGCGGACACAGACCTGCAGGTGTTATGTGCGAACTGCTTGCACCTGATGGACACATGGCAAGAAGAGATTATTTGAGAAAATTCGCTGATGAACACAATATGAAATTTATCTCAGTGGCAGAACTTATCGCATACCGCCTAAAATCAGAAAAACTTGTAACAAGAGAGGCTGAAACAACTCTACCGACACCTTATGGTACATTTACGCTTTATGCATATAAAAACCACGTGAACGGTTCTGAACATGTTGCGCTTGTAAAAGATGACGGTTCTGATAAAATTCCTGCGGTTAGAGTTCATAGTATGTGTTTGACAGGGGATGTTTTTCACAGTTTGAAATGTGATTGCAATTCCCAACTGCATAATGCCCTAAAATACGTAAATGATTACGGAAAAGGCGCTGTAGTATACTTAACAGACCACGAAGGCAGAGGTATCGGACTTTGCAACAAAATTAAAGCATACAAATTGCAAGAAGAAGGACAAGACACTATTGAGGCTAATATCTCATTAGGTTTTAAGTCAGATTTAAGAGATTACGGTACAGGTGCTCAAATTCTTGTAGATTTGGGCTATACTACATTTAACTTAATTACAAACAATCCCAAAAAGATTGTAGGACTGGAAGGTTACGGACTAAATGTAAAAGATATTATCAAGGTATCTTCTGAAATTACTCCATACAACCAAAGATATATCAATACTAAAAAAGAAAAAATGCACCACTATTTATAAGGAAAAAGATTAATGTATAACACAAAAATTTTAACAGCAAATGAATTTGGCAAATTTGAAGACCTTTACGAAGATTTTCGCAGCAAAGCCGCATCTGATTATAATTTTGAACTTGAGCCACTGGATTATGACGGATTTTTGGATGCGATAGATAAAGATTTAATAAAATGTATTGTGTTATACGAAAGTGAAAATCCTGTTGCCTTCTTAGTTTACACAACAGCAATTTCTGAGGCAATCGAGTTAAACATTGTCCACAGCAAAGATAAAGAAGACTTTTCAAATAAAGCAAAAACATTACTTGAAAAATTCCTTGAAGTTACTCAAACTTTGAGAAAAGAAAAAATAGTTTGCTACCCTATGTTAGGGGAACAAAAATCCCTAATCAGTGTTATTGCAAAACTTGGTTTTAAATTCGTTGGAATTGAAGTTTTGAGATTCAAATTTGATACTCAAGCATCAAGAGAAATCTTTAACCATGCCAGAATGGTTAAACTACCTGAAGACTACGAAGTTGTATCTTGGAATGACAAATATTTTGATGATGCAGTTGAAGTTATCAACGAATCCTTCAAAGAAAGCTCTGATGCATTGTTTGACCCTAGATTTAAAACACCTGAAGGGACATCTGATATCATAACTAAAATTGTCAAAGATGTTTATGCAGAATTTATGCCAAATTCAACAAGCGTTTTGCTATACCAAAATAAACCTGTAGGTTTTGCATTTATGAACCTTACAGGCGGAACAATCGTAAATATTCCACTTGTTGGTATTAAAGAAGAACACCAAGGCAAAGGGTTATCAACTATTATGTTGAAACATTCAATGGATTACGTAATGAATGCGGTTGATAAATACCACACACCAATTGCTGAAATTAACACTACAACTGAAACAAACAACCTTCAAGCACTAAGACTTTATAAAAACTTAGGATTCCTTGAAGATTACAGTTATCCACAATCTTATATGCCAATCGAAAACTAGACTTTTTCAAAAAAATCAGTTAAATTAAGTGTATGGTAGGAATAGATATCAAAAGATTTCTAAATAATTTTGCCCAAAATTACCGTGGGCAAGCTTTTGTAGCCCAAGGAGCAGTGAGAACTCAACAGGCTATGCCACAAACTCCGGCACCACAAATTCAATCTCAACCAACGCCTACACCTCAACCTCAAAATATTGTTCCAAAAGCACTACCTGAACCATCACCCAATATGCAATTAAACACATTGCAAAGTATGGATAGAGCGGTTTATGTAAAAGAAGTGATGGGGTTTCCGCGCAACGTGAATGAATTTATCTATATGTTGCAAAGAGGAATGAACTATTCTCAATTTAATCAAATGTATGCAAATCAACTTGCGGCACAGCGAAATACTCTTTCTCAATTGCAAGCTCAAATTTTGGCGCAATTGCAAGGTTTGACAACATCTACGACAAAAGAAATGATAAATGTTCAACTGGCAACACAAATGCAAAGTTCGCTAAAAAATTTAGACATTTTAACAGGTGGAATGATTAACCTTAACCAAATTTCAGCCCTTTTGCAACAAAATGGAAAAGAAGCCATAACCAAACTGATTATGTCTATGACAGAGGCGTCAAAATCAGGAATTACCGACCTTTTTCAAATGAAAGAAATGGCAAAACTGATAAATGCAAGTATTTCAGTTGCGGCAGAAAACAATCCGCAAAAGACTTTGAAATTACTTTTAATGCTATATCTTCCTTGGCTGCCGCTAGAAGATGGCGTAGGGTTTGACTTGGAACTTCAACAAAAATCAGATAGCGAAGATGAAAGTGACAGTATACTTGTAATAACAGTAACAACCATAAATTATGGAACAGTTAAAGCAACACTGTTTTTAGAGTCTTCAAATTCAGTTCAGGTGGGAATAGAATGTAGCGAAAAATTCCCAAAAACCGAATTACAACTCAGAATAGATAAAGAACAAAAATTCTATTCAATGGATTCTAACGTATCTTTTAAGACTAAAGATTCAGGCGAAAACAAACAACAAAAGCAAAGTGCCAATATAAATATGTCCCAAACAAACGAAATCAATCCGTATCTGTTACTTATGGCGCACACTTTGATAAAACATATTATTGACATTGATAATGGCAAAACACTTGGCATCCAATCTCATATTGATTAATATTTGTAACAAACAATTTCAAAAACTAACAAAATTTTTCACATGCCAGTTTTTAAATGAAATGATATTTGAGTAAAGGTAGATTTTTCAACATATCTTTACAAAACCTCAAACAACTGCTATAATCGTAGTTGAAAATAGAGTTAATGAAACATCAAGGTTAAGGGGTTAGCCTTGGAAAAACAAAAAATTAAATATATGAAGGAGTGTTAGTATGGCAATATCACCTATTAGCAACATTAGTGTTAGCAGGATTCACAACAACACATCATTTGTCGGTCGAAGAGACAATGGTATCGATAATGATATGGAAGGTCAAGAGTACCAAAAACCAAAATCTAATAAATTTGCATCAGTACCGGTTGCAGTTTTAATCGCAATGACACCGGCAATGGCAAATGGCACAGAACCAATCAAAGCGATTCCGCTTGATAATCAAGCAGTAACAGAACTTATGGCAGCAGCATCTACAAATGCAACCGATGCGTCTACCTACATAATGGGTACAGAACAAAGTTCACTTACTCCGTATGATTATTATATGAAAGATGCGAATATTTTACATTCCGTACCGACAACAATTAATAGAAGTAAAGCTGCAACTCTCACATTTGAAGCTATTGCAAGAAACTCAAAAAATACTGTAGATTTCGTATCACTTGTACCAAAAGATTTAACAAACACCGCAAAAAGGAAAAGTCAATACTTTGACCATGATGATGCTCCTACAGTTCTACAATTGGTATATCACAATTTAGGCGGTAATGGCAGTGGTGATGATTTTTGTAGTGTAAGAACAAGACAAAGATTGTATGACAAAGACGGAAAACAATATTATATGGATAGAGATGTAAGAATCACTGATGATGCAGCTAATGCCATTATTGATTTACTTGCAGGGGATACAAAGTTCAAAAATAATACAGGTATTGAATTTATAGAAACTAAAACCTCTGTAATGAAAAGTACAACAGTTATAAATCCTGAATAAAAAATATAATCTCAGGGAAGTTAAGAATTGTAAAAATTTGCAACTTCCCTGAAATCACAACTGAAAAATATTTTTTCATAATTTAAGAAGTAATATTTGAGATAAAACGATGTCACTAAATATTGAAAAAAAAGAAAAAGTAACTCTTCAAACACCCCTGTCCCCCCAACAAACGGATGCAGGTACTGTTTCATCTCCGAAAAAACCGATTGATTTTCCTTCTGAAGAAACAAAAAGCAAACCTAAGACAATGGGGATTGCTGTTGAAAGAACTACACAAGAAGAACCTTTGACAGCTACAACTTCTGTTAAAGAAAACGATAAAACTCAAGAAACACCAGCAGAAAAAACTGAAACAACCTTAGTTTCAAAAAGTTTTGATGAGCAAACTTCAACCGCAGAAACTTTGAGTACCCCAGATAAACCAAAAGAGCAATCCGAACTTGATAAAAAACTTGATGAATATTCTCAAAAGAATAATTTAGCAACTATTGATGATGTAAAAGCCAGCCTGATTAATAAAAAAAAGGATGGAACTCTTACTAAATCAGAAGAACAACTTCTCACAGAATTAGACAAACCTAAAAAACTTATTTCTGATGAAGTTTTAAATAGTGCTGAATGGAAATCTAAATCTCAAAAAGAAAAAATTAACGAATATGTAAAAGCATATTTAAAAAAATTTGATGATAAATTTGCATCAAAAGATAAAAAAGCACAAGAAAAACAGATTAAAGAACAGATAAAAGAATTTAATGAATATATCAATATCAGCAATGCTGTATATTCCTCTGCTGAAATCAAAAATATTGCCACTCTTGT
Source organism: Cyanobacteria bacterium UBA4641 (assembly GCA_002405805.1). Taxonomy (GTDB): domain Bacteria; phylum Cyanobacteriota; class Vampirovibrionia; order Gastranaerophilales; family Gastranaerophilaceae; genus Zag111. Next base: position 15,660 of record DHMN01000002.1, read on the forward strand.
TGAAACATTAAACAGCAAAAGCCTTGATTTTAATGAATTTAAAACTCAAAGTTATAAATCATTTCAAAATGAATTAGTTCCACTAGAGCGCAGACAATCTGAAGAATGGAGAAATGCAACTCCTGAAAAGCGATTAACTGAATATGTTGAAGGTTATTGCGCTAAAACTGTTAAAGGTTTTTCTGAAATAAAAGACCCTAAGCAAAAAGCTGAAATTGTAAGTAAAACAATTCAAGGGTTTGCTGAAAAATTTATTGGCAAAGAAACCTATGCCAAACTTTCAGAAGAACAAAAAGATTTACTCTATTCTAAAGCCGCAACTTATTTTGATGCAATAGATTCTAAGGGGATAACTATTGAAAAGTATTTTGAATTGAGTCCAGCAGAGCAAGCTCAAACAATAAAAGAATACTACCTGAAGAATTGCCCTAATGAAAAATTTCCACTAGAACAAGATGCTAAATTAACGCTATCAAACGAATTTTCAAAAACTCATAATGGTAAACAAGCTACCAAATTAGACATCTACAAAATGCTTAAAAATAAAAAGCCTGAAAACTTAACAGAAGGTGAAAAATTATTGAAAGCAGAATATGAAATACTTTTAGAAATAGACAAAAAAGCTAGAAATACATCTGAAGAAATTCATGTTTCCAATGCTGAACAAGCTCACAACCTTGGATTTGACAGCAAAGAAAAATATATTGCAGCAACATTTGGAAAGATTAAAGATTGCAATAGCAAAGAATCACAAAAACTCTTAAACCAATTACTTAAAGGCTGTGATTCACCTGAAGAAACTAAATATATTTTAGCGCAAGCTAAAGAAAAAGGATTTGCGGATGCCGTAATAAAAAAAGCTATTCCAAAAACTCTATTTTCTGAGCAATTAGCTCATGAAATGGTAACAGGCAATACTGAAGGTTACAACATTGCAACAGGTTTAAATATGCTACATGGCGATGTTGAAGTCCAAAAAGCTGCAACAAGAATCATGCCTGCAAGTTTCCAAGGTGATGCACTTAATAAAGTTGCAACAAATACTGCCACATATAAAGAATTAATCGACCCATTAACACAAGGGTTGAATGATAGAACAATCATATCACACCAAGCAGCTCAAGCTTGTTCTCAAGCAGTACTAACATCATCAAGTATATCTTCTGCTAATAAAGCAGTATTTGCTCAAGATTTAGTTACTAATGCAAAAATAAACGGTCCGCAGGAGCAGTTAAATTTTGCCAAGGCAATGTCTCAAATCAATGACCCTGCAGTCACGGAAGGCTTGGCAGCTGCATCAAAAAGCGTAGATAAAAGTGTTCGCGCTCAATATAACAGCTACGTTGAATCTGCTGCGAAAAATTATCCGCCTGCAGAACAAGCTAAAATCTCAAATGCTATGAGAACCGGTGAAATTTCTCAAGAAACTTTGACTAAAACAACACCATCTTCAACTCAAGCAAAAGATAACACTCAAGCTCAAAACTCTACAAGCAATAATCAACAAGCTGTTCAAAAACAAAGCGCAAAAGCACAAAGCTCAGCACAAAACGCTCCTGCAAGCGCAAATACAAAAGGTTCAGCTACTCAAAACAGTGGCAGGACAACAGATACTCAAACAGGAAGTGCAACTACAGTTTCAGGTACAACATCTAAATCTGCTCAAATTTCAGCAGGCTCAACAGGAGTTGCCGCATATAATTCAACAACAGGTTCAAGAACTTCAAACTCTCGTCAAAATATTGATTCAGCTACAGGTTCAATTTCTGATACTGCCTCAAATTACGCATCAACAACATCTGCAAAACAAACAGAGGAAACCGCACAACTTGAGGCAAAAAGAGATGAAGTTGCACAAAAAGCTCTTGATACTTCAAACCAAATAAAAGAATCAATAACTGAACACGAAACAGAAAAACTTATTGATACGGCATTAAAACAATCTGTTGAAGAAATCACTACAGACAAAGAGTTCCAAGCATCTGTAGAAGACAAACAAATAACAGAAATCAGAAACAGACTTAAAGGTGCATCAAGCATTACAGAGGTCTATGATATCATATCTTCACTAGGTGAAAAAGCTCAAAGTGTATTCTTTGACAGAATTACAAAATCTAAATATTTGAGTTCTTTCATTGAAAATGTTGATGATACCTCAACGCTTTTAAAATTGTACAATTCTTCAAATTCAGAAGATGCAAGAAAAATTGTATTGAACAAATTAGGCGATAAAATTTACTCATTATTAGAAAACGACAAAATTTCTGATGACAACTTAGTTTCAGTAAATTACAAAATCATCAAAAACTACTTAACTCAAAACGTAAGTTCTATGAGTAACGTTAGATTTTCAAGATATTTGCAATTCTTACCGCTTGATGAAAGAGAAAAATTGACAAAACTAAGAAACGAAGTCAAAGGCGTAGATAGTCAAGTTGCACAAAACAGCTTGCAAAGACAAGCTCAACCACAACTTTCTCAGCCTGCAGTTCAATACGATGAACATTCTTTAGAAGAAAACGCTCCACAACAAAAACAAAACTCAGAGGTTCAACAACCGCAACATCAACCTAAATTTGCAGCAAACGAAATGACAAAAACTTTGGCAGACGGAACGACAATCACTCGTCAAGGTACAGCGTTTGGCGCAATTAGCGATGTTGAAGACGACTCTTATCGAATTGTTTCACCAGAAGAACTTGCTCAACAAAAAGGTGACCCAATCGGTATGAATGACAAAGTTCTAACCCCGGGGTCAACAGAATGGCAGTTAAAATATAATAAACAACAAGCACCTCAACATACAGCATTTACTTTGGCGGCATTAGAAGATGATGAAGAAGATTTTGGCGGAACATTCGGACCGGCTAAAGTCGGAATGGGCAAACGTATCAACAAAAAATTCCCTCCAAAAGGATTTCGCTTTAACGCATAAATTTCCATCCACTTGATTTGTGATGTTTTTTGTGTTGTAATACTCTTACAGCAAGAAATTCTTGCGAGTTCTATAGAAAGAAGACAATTACAAATTGCCGAAAGAAATTAAACTAGCGAAATTTGCAGGTTTTTGTTACGGAGTAAAAAGAGCCGTTGAAACCGTTAAAAAATTAAAAGCCGAAAATCCGCAAAGAAATATCTGTGTATTAGGGGAATTGATTCACAATTCGCAAGTGATTGAAGAATTGGACTCTCTTGGTATCAAATCGTTATCCGAATTACCTCAAAAAGGTGATGGCATTTGTGTTGTAAGAAGTCATGGAGAAAGTCCTGAAGTTTTCAAAGAAATTGAAAATGCAGGGTTTGAAGTTTATGACCTGACTTGTCCTGACGTTAAAAAAGTTCAACAAAAAGCAATCGAACTTGCAAAAGACGGCTATTATTTAGTAATCGTCGGCAAATCTCAACATCCGGAGGTTATTGCAATCAGAGCAAACGCAGTTCAATATAGCGATAAGGTTATTGTTGCCGATTCAATTGAGCAATTAAAACCTTATGAAAAAGAATTGAAAGAACATAAAAATATCGGAGTAGTGGTGCAAACAACCCAAATGATTTCAACATTGAATGAAATTATCCAATACCTGACTCCGCTTTCAAAGGAATTGCATATTGCAAACACAATATGCAAAAGCACTTCTATGCGACAATCAGAAGCCAAAGAAATGGCAAAAGAAAGTGATTTGATGATTGTTGTAGGTTCTAAAAAGAGTGCAAACACATCTCATTTGGCAGAAATTTTGAAAGGGATAAACAAAACAATCCACATAGAAACAGATGCCGAATTGGATAACTACAAGGATTTGATAGCCAAATCCGAAAAAATTTCCGTAACCGCAGGAGCCTCAACCCCTGACAACGTAATAACAAAGGTTATGGAAAGGCTAAAATAGATTGCCACGGAGCTAAAGCTCCTCGCAATGACGATAATCGAAACAAGTACCGTCATTGCAACCACAAATGTCACTTAACACGTCATTGCGAGCGAACGAAGTGAGCGCGGCAATCCACAGATAAGAAAAACCAAACGACTGAAAAGTCAAAAAAAAGAAAAAGGAGAAAATAAAAAATGACACAAGCAACATTAGACGAATTTGAAAAGTTGTTAGAAGAAAGCTTTTCAAAAGGACATTCAGTAGCTGATATCGTTGAAGGTACAGTTTTGAAAAAAGACCAAGACGGTTACCTAATCAGCGTTCGCGGCGCTAAAACAGAAGCTTTCTTGCCTAACAAAGAAATCTCTGCTGCAGAAGAAACTACACCACTTGAAATTGGTGACGAAAGAGAATTTTACGTATTGAAAGAAGAACACGACGAAGAAGGTATGTTGTTATCTTTGAAAAGACTTGCATTTGCTCAAGCTTGGGCTCAACTTAACGATGCAAAAGTTCAAGGCGACACAATTCTTGCAAAAGTTGTTTCAGTTGTTAAAGGCGGCGTTTTGGTTGACGTTGCAGATTTGAAAGGGTTCATCCCTTCATCTCAACTTAGAACAGGAACTCCATTTGACGGTTTGTTAGACCAAAAAATCGAAGTTAAAGTTCTTGAAGCTGACCCTAAGAAAAACAAACTTATCTTGTCTCAAAGACAAGCTGTTGCGGAACAAAGAGACCAAGTTGTTGATAACATTTTGTCAGAACTTGAAGAAGGTCAAGTTGTTAAAGGTGAAGTTGTTAGAATCGCTGATTTCGGTGCTTTCGTTGACATCAACGGCATTGACGGCTTACTTCCAATTTCTGAAATTTCATGGCAAAGAATTAAACATCCTTCAGATGTAATTTCTTTGGGTGAAACTTTAGAAGTTAAAATCATCAAAATTGATACTGAATTGAAAAGAATTTCATTATCATTGAAAAGAATGGGCGAAGACCCATGGCAACAAATCGAAGGTCAATTCTCAGAAGGTCAAGTTATCACAGGTACTGTAAACAAAGTTACAGGTTTTGGTGCATTCATCAATATTTTCCCTGGAGTAGAAGCTTTGTTACCTGTTTCTGAAATGGCTGAAGAAAACGTTAATCCGTTCAACAAATACAAAGTTGGCGATAGCGTTGAAGTTCTTATCAAAAAATTCACTCCACAAGAACACAGAATCGCTTTGAGCGTAAAAGATATCAATAAAGATGCTGAATAATTCAGTATTTTAAGATATACCAATGCGAAAGACCGGAATTTCTTCCGGTCTTTTGTTTGTTTAATAAAAACATGTCATAACAGCGCGAAGTAGTAATCCCATGCAAATAGGTCAGTATGTCCTCCCTTGGGGACTCTGCCGAACAAAACAATCCAGTGAATTGTTTTGTGAGAGGTTAGTGAAATCTTTGATTTTGAGGTGGGGGGTATGACCTATATGTTGTGGATTACCACGTCACTTCGTCAAAACCAATACAGCATTTGCAAGTAAACTTTCCTCGTAATGACATGAATTTTTATTATGTCACCCTGAACGTGTTTCAGGGTCTCTAATTGCACACATAGGTCTATGTCATTCTGAACTTGTTTCAGAATCTTTTTAATAATCAATATGGGTCAAGTATAACATTTGAAAATTATTAATTGGAAAAGATTCTGAATAGCAAGAAAATTATGTGTTCATACTTCACACAAATTTTCTAAGCTTTCAGAATGACACTTTATTTTGTCGGCATAGTAATGCCGACCTACTTCATTACCAAGCAAATAGGTCTATGTCACCCTGAACTGCGGATTTT
>DHMN01000041.1:0-17821 GCA_002405805.1 Cyanobacteria bacterium UBA4641
AATGCCATTTGACTATGAAAAACAATCAATACCGGATGTAATATTGGTAAAACCGAAAGTATTTGGAGATAAGCGCGGATTTTTTATGGAAACATACAAAAAATCAGATTTCTTCGCAAACGGAATAACTGTTGAATTTAATCAAGACAACCATTCAAAGTCAACCAAAGGAGTTCTTCGCGGATTGCATTTTCAAAAAGCTCCTCATGCGCAAGCAAAGCTTGTGAGATGTTCAAAAGGCAGAATCTACGACGTAGCTGTAGATATTCGCCCAAATTCCAAGACCTTTGGTAAATACGTAAAAGTCGAATTATCTGAAGAAAACAAGCACATGTTATTTATCCCTGAGGGTTTTGCCCATGGTTTTGTTGCCCTATCAGATGAGGTTGAACTTTTATACAAAGCAAGCGGAGAATATTGTCCGGAGGCTGATTGCGGTATCCTTTGGAACGACAAAGATATCAATATCGACTGGGAAATCGACTTTGAACCAATTTTGTCCGACAAAGACAAAGTGCAGAAAACTTTAGCAGAACGAATCAAAGAATTATAAGGAGAGATTATAATGACAACAATACTAGTAACAGGTGGTGCGGGATTTATCGGAAGCTGTTTTGTCAGACACGAATTAAAAAAACATCCTGACTACAAAATTATAAATTTAGATGCGCTTACATATTGCGGAAATTTAGAAAATCTTGACGATGTGAAAGATAACCCAAATTATACATTTGTACACGGCAACATTTGCGACAGAAATTTAGTTAGAGATTTGGTCAAAGAATCTGACTGTCTAGTCAATTTCGCAGCAGAATCTCACGTAGATAATTCAATCAAACACCCTGAAATCTTTGTTGAAACAAATGTTCAAGGAACTTTGAATTTATTACAAGCAAGTAAAGAACTTGGTGTAGAAAGATATTTGCAGGTTTCAACGGATGAAGTTTATGGAACCTTAGGTAAAACAGGATATTTTTACGAAACAACTCCGCTTGCTCCAAACAGTCCGTATTCTGCAAGTAAAGCAAGTGCCGATATGCTTGTGAGAGCTTATCATGAGACATACAACCTTCCAACACTTAACACAAGATGTTCAAACAACTACGGACCATATCAATATCCTGAAAAACTTATTCCGTTTTTCATTTCTCAGTTGTTGAAAGGTGAAAAAGTGCCTGTGTATGGCGATGGCTTGAATGTTCGTGACTGGTTGTATGTGTATGACCATTGTGAGGCAATTGATACGGTTTTGCATAAAGGTAAAATCGGCGAAGTGTATAATATTGGCGGACACAACGAAAAAACAAACATGGAAATAACCCATTTGATACTTGATGCGATGGGTAAAGATGAATCATCTATAAAATATGTAGAAGATAGATTGGGACATGATAGACGTTATGCGATTTCTAACGACAAAATCACCTCTGAACTAGGGTGGAAACCGTCATTGACCTTTGAAGAAGGTATAAAAATCACTATTGATTGGTATTTGAACAACCAAGACTGGATGAAACACATTGAAGATAAGAAAGTGAGTCTTGTATAGGTATGAAAAAAGTATTAGTTACAGGTGCAAATGGAATGTTAGGGCAGGACTTATGTCCATTATTAGAAAAAGAAGGATATTCTGTTACAAAAACAGATATTGATACAATGGATATTACCAATTTTAAAAATGTTAAAAGTGTAATATCTTCTAATAGTCCTGATATTGTTATACATTGTGCTGCATACACAAATGTGGATAAAGCTGAAGAAGATTTAAAAACTGCAAGACTAATAAATTCTGTCGGAACTGAAAATATTGCAAAAGTTTGTGGTGAAAAAGATATTCTCGTAGTTTATATTTCAACAGATTACGTATTTCAAGGAAATGGCAACAAACCATATTTGCCAACTGATAAAACAAATCCTTTAAACAATTATGGATTAACAAAATTTGAGGGAGAGGAAGCTGTTAGAAGATATTGCAAAAAACATTTCATTACAAGGACAAGTTGGTTGTACGGAATACATGGTAAAAATTTTGTTGAAACAATGATTTCAATCTCAAAAAATCCTGAAGTTAAAGTCGTAAATGACCAAATTGGCTGTCCAACATGGACAATTGAACTTTCAAAGGGAATATTGAGATTGTTGAAAACTCAAGAATATGGAACTTATCATGTTTGTGGTTCAGGGTATACCAGTTGGTATGGTTTTACCCAAGAAATATATAGACAATTAGGCTTGAATGTAAATTTAAGCCCTTGCACAACTGCAGAATTTCCAAGACCTGCAAAACGACCATCATATAGTGTTATGGAAAATTATGGAATTTGTAGAGGTTGGAAAGAGGCACTGAAAGATTATTTAGAATCAAGAAACAAGGAGTTAAAATAATGAAAGGTATTGTACTTGCAGGTGGCAGCGGAACAAGGTTATATCCAAGCACAATTGGTATTTCAAAACAATTGTTGCCGATTTACGATAAACCAATGATTTACTATCCGATTTCTGTGTTGATGCTTGCAGGAATCAGAGAAATATTAATAATTTCGACTCCTCAAGACCTACCACACTTTCAAAAATTGTTAGGCTCTGGCGAGCAATTCGGACTAAATTTTTCCTATAAAGAACAACCATCACCGGATGGCTTGGCTCAAGCTTTTATCTTAGGGGAAGAATTTATTGGAGATGATGCAGTTGCTTTGGTTCTAGGAGATAATATTTTTTATGGTTCGGGGTTTAGTGCAATGTTGAAAAAAGCTTCAGTTTTGGCAAAACAAGATTGTATTGCAACTGTATTTGGCTATCCGGTTAAAGACCCTGAACGATTTGGGGTCGTTGAGTTTAATTCTGAAGGTAAAGCGATAAGCCTAGAGGAAAAACCAAAAAATCCAAAATCAAATTATGCAGTAACAGGTTTGTATTTTTACGATAACAAGGTTGTGGAGTATGCAAAGGGATTAAAACCATCAGCTAGAGGGGAATTGGAAATCACAGATTTGAATAAAATATATTTATTAAATAATAAATTAAATGTGGAAATATTTGGGCGTGGATTTGCTTGGCTTGACACTGGAACTCATAAATCATTGTTAAGAGCCGCTCAATATGTTGAAACTATTGAAGAGAATCAGGGGATAAAGATAGCTTGTCTTGAAGAAATCGCTTATCGTATGGGATTTTTAACAAAAGAGCAAATCTGTGAAAATGCTAAAAAATATAAGAAAAACGAATATTATTCTTATATTGCCACAGTTAAATAAAGATGATTACAAAATTTATGAATAGGAATATACGTTAAAAAATATCTATCAATCAATCCAAAGTTTCATAAACTTTGCAAATCTACTAATTAAGGAGAAAAAGAAAAAATGATTAAAACAGAAACCATAAATAAATTAAAAGAATTCTTAAAATCCCAACGCTTTATAATCAACTATAGCCGCATGTGGCCATACGTAAAACCATTTTGGTTCAGAGCATTGTGTTCAATGCTAATTTGTATTCCAATCGGTTCGTTGGACGCAGTTATTGCACTAGCCCTAAAACCATATATGGATATAGTTATGGTGGATAAAAGTATTCAATCCCCGTGGTATATCCCTCTTGGAATTGTTGCTTTTACATCTATCCAAGGTGGTTTGAAATACCTATCAGCTTACCTTTCAACTTGGGTTGGCGGAAAAATTACAAACGGTTTGAAGTTTGAACTATTCAAAAAACTTTTGACTTTTGAAACCTCTTTCTATGACAAAAGAAAATCCGGAGATGTCGTATTTCAGTTTAATAACCAAGCAGATAGTGCTTGTTCAGGTTTGTTAAATAATTTAAGCGTGTTTATGCAAAGAATTTTCTCATCAATTTCTTTGGTTTGCGTTTTGTTCTATAACTCTTGGCAGTTAGCTTTGATTGCGTGCGTAGTTTTAGCTTGTGCATTTGCTCCGGTTGCTAAACTCCAAAAACGTATCAAAGATGTTATGAATAAATCAGTTGTTGCTGATGCTGCTATTATTACCGAATACAATGAAGTCTTTGCAGGAAATAAAACAATCACTTCATACAACTTGCAAGCACATGAAACAAATAAATTCCATTGGATTTTGAATAACATTTTCAACTTGAAAATTAAAATGGTGCAAAAAACTCAGTGGTTGTCTCCAATGATGCACGTAATTGTATCTGTTGGTATTGCTGCTGCTATCGGTTATGGCTCACACTTGATTATGACAAAAACCATTACAAGTGGTAACTTTGTATCATTTATTACTGCTCTAATTCTGCTTTATACGCCTGTTAAAAATATCGGGAATAACTTGAACCAAGTGCAATTCTCATTCTTTGCGATTGAAAGAATTTTTGCACTGTTGGATTCAAAACCTGTAATTAAGGATAAAGAAAATGCAGTTGATTTATCTTCTCACCCTGAAAAGATTGAATTCCAAGATGTATGTTTTGAATACATTAAAAATACTCCGATTTTGAAACATATAAGTTTAGATATTCATAGTGGAGAAACAATCGCATTTGTCGGAAATTCCGGAGGAGGGAAATCAACAATAGTCAGCTTAATCCCAAGGTTTTATGACGTAACGTCAGGTTCAATCAAAATAAACGGAGTAGACTTGAGAGATTATACTTTAAAATCTTTAAGACAAAATATTGCAGTGGTATTTCAGGATAATTTCTTATTCTCAGGCACAATTAAAGAAAATATTATGCTAGGGAATGAAAATGCAACTGAAGAGCAGTTAAATAAAGCAATAGAAATGGCTTATTTGGAAGATTTTATTTCTACTCTTAAAGACGGAATAAATACTCAAATTGGAGAAAGAGGCATTAGGCTTTCAGGCGGTCAAAAACAACGTGTAGCAATCGCAAGAGCTTTTCTAAAAGATGCTCCGATTATTATCTTGGATGAAGCAACAAGTGCATTAGATAATAAAGCTGAAGCAATTGTACAAAAAGCTATTGATAACTTGATGCAGGATAAAACGGTATTTGTAATTGCCCATAGACTTTCAACAATCCGCAATGCAGATAAAATCGTTGTGATTAACCAAGGAGAAATAGCTGAACAAGGAACACATGAAGAGCTTCTACAAATCGAAAATGGAGCATACAAAACTCTTTATGATATGCAATTCAAAAAACAGGAAGTTGAGGCATAAAAATGGAAAAAGAATCACAAATGTTGAATAAATCATTTGGCTTGAAACTCCAAGAGCTGAGAAGAGGTCAAAAAATATCTAAACCTGAATTTGCAAAATATATAAACGTATCATTAGAAGATTTAGACAGTTACGAAAAAGGGGAAACTTTTCCTCCTGAGACTGTAATTGCAAATATTATTCAAATATTGAAAATTGAGCCAAGCGAACTTTTTGCATTTAATCAATATATTGAACAGCTAACAAATAACCAAGAGTATGCAAGAATAAAACAGTCCTTAACTCCGAGAGAATTTCAAGTACTGTGGTATATGTGCCGAGGTTATGATAATCCTGAAATAGCAGAAGTATTGGAAGTTTCAACACATACAGCCAAAGCTCATGTTGCTGCAATTTTGAGAAAGTTCGGTGTAAAAACCAGAGCTGCAGTTACATACATCGCAGGTAAGAATTATATGGTGTAGGTAGGTTAAAAAGGAGAAATATTTAATGAAAGTTTATGCGTTTGTTCCTGCAAAAGGGACAAGTGAGAGAATTGAAAATAAAAATATGCAAATATTAGCAGGAGAAAGGTTATATGCTAAAGCATTAAAAACTCTTCTTAATTGTAAAGAAATAGATAAGGTTTTTCTTGATACAGATTCAGAGTATATGTATAGTTTAGTTGATTATCTTCCAATTGAATTTATGAAACGAGACAAAACTTTAGCAACAAATAAAACTGATGGACATCAAATGTTTATGAATGAAGTAAATTCTTATCCTGAAGCAGATATTTATGTTCAGTTACTTTGCACTTCTCCATTTATAAAATCTGATTCAATAGATAAATCTATAAGAATTTTAAAAAATAATAAACAATATGATAGTGCAATTCTAATGAAGAAAGATAAATATTATTTTTGGAGTGAAAACCAACCAACATATGATATAAATCACATCCCAAATAGCAAGGATTTACCTGACACAATTATTGAATCTATGGGGTTATATATTCACCGAAAAGAAAGTGCATTAAAAACAAAACGTCGTTATGGAAATAACCCATATTTAATATTTGGCTCATTGGAAGAGCTTATTGATGTAAATAATCCAGATGATTTGGTATTTGCGGAAACATATGCAAAAGGGAAAAAATTAGAGGAAAATAAAAAATTCCAAATGATAAAACATTTGGCATCTTCCCCGTTGTTATCGGATATTTTAGATGATTTATATGAAGAAACTGGAATAATACATGGCGCAGTATTAAATGGATGGAAATCAAATCTTTCAAATTCAAAGTTGTTAGGGCGTGCAAGTACTCTCAAGTTAAGAGCATTACGTAAAGATGAAGATTTTAATGGTATATATAAAGCCTTAGAATCTTACAGGGAAATTTCGGAAAATGATGTAATTGTTGTTGAAAATGAGTTAAAAAATTATGCTTATTTTGGAGATCTAAATGCTAGATTGTCTATAAGAGCAGGTGCTTCTGGTGCTATTATAGATGGTGTAACTAGAGATTTGAAACATACCCAAAGTCTAAATTTCCCCGTATTTGCAAGAGGGTATAATGCCGCAGATGTAAGGAAACGGGCAACATTAGATTATATAAATAAACCTATAACTATCGACAATGTAAAAATTTCTCCTGGGGATTTAATCTTTATGGATGATTGTTCAATGGTTGTTATTTATCAAAATACAGAAACTGCTGTTCTTAATAAAATTATTAGTACATTAAATAATGAAAAAAATATAATTAATGATATTTTTACTAATGTAGATACTAAAGTTATTATTGAGACGAGAGGAGCCTTCTAACGCCGTATTTATGATTAATGAAACTATACAAGAAGAGGTATTGTGATGGAATTAGTAGCATTATGGTTTGAAAATTATAAAATCTTTGGCAAGACAACTCTACCATTAAGTCCCAAATATCAATGTAATTTTGATATTGATGACGAAGATAATTTAGCTATAGATATTCAAAAAAGCAGTTATTATAATATTTTTCCTGATAATTTGAATATCATTACTATTGTTGGTAAAAATGGAATGGGAAAAACTACAATTCTCAATATAATTCGTTCGATTTTAAACAGTAATGATAAGAATGACACTCCTAAAAAATATTGTATGATATTTTATAATGGAAATGAGTTTATCTATAAAAAATCTAAGAATATAAAAATCAAAATCAATTGCAAACCTTCTTCTTCTCGAGAGTGGGATTATACTTTTAAAGATGGTTACCATGTCGAAACCTGTAAATGTCTTACGTTTAAACCATATATGGAACAAGATTTTCCTTTAGAACATTCAATGTTTTATAACTCTTATGATAATGAATTAAAGATTCAAGACCAAATTAATAATTATTTTGTTTATGACCGATTAGATGAAAATGTGGTAGCATTTTCTATTGGTCGAACGATAAATAATTTTAAGAAAATTGATTTTTTTAAAGAGACAAAGAATATCAATTTTGATGAGTTTGGTTGGGAATTTAACATAAAAGATTGCTATGAACACATTGTAAATAGATTGAGAAAACAATTAAGAGATGGAATTAATAATAAATTTCCAATGACATTCCCAATTGTTTTATTTAATAACAACAAACTTATAGAGTATTATGAATTAATAAATAAGATAGCCCCATTTAAAGATGATAAATATGATTGGGATAATGGGAAAATAGATATTAGCCAAGTTTTAAAGGACATAATTTTTTTCGCAGGAATTTGTGAATTTGGATTTTATCTATCAAAAATAGAAGACAAACGTAATATTTCAATTAATAATCTTAGTTTTAATGAAAATATCCCAAAAATTGAAAATATTTTAGATGCAGTTTTAAAAGAGCAAGAAAGACTGAAAACACCAACAGATTTTTTGAATACATTAATTTCTACGTTGGGTGGGAAAAATAGATGGGCATTATTTAAGTCATATAATAGTTTTAATGAAAACCCCTTCTTAAAAAATATAATACAACTAAAAGATACACTATCAAATAATTGCAGTATCCAATTACTAGAAGATTATTTTGATAGAGATAAATGGATATTTAAACTTAAACCAGATTATCGTTTAGGTTTGAATCAGTTCATAAACACAGATAACTATAATGAACAAATAGATAATTTTTCAGCAATATATTTACATAAATATAAGGGTATTACGGAAAATGATGCAATTGAAACTATTTGTGAATTGTTTCCTGATGATTTTATCCAAAAATATTTTAATATAAATTTATATAAGAAAAAGCCAGAACACTCCATAACTTTTAAAGATTTAAGTACAGGAGAGCAAAGAATTCTAAAATTCTTTGCAGATATTCTATATTGCAATCCTCGAGATGTATATTTATTAGATGAAATGGACATTAGTTGGCATCCGGAATGGCAAAGAGAATTGATTAACTTACTAATAAAGATAATGAAACTCGACAAATTTAAAAACAATAAAATAAATATAATTATAACTACGCATTCTCCTATAATTTTGTCTGATATGCCCAAAGAAAACGTTATACAGTTGGAATACGATAAAAATACTAATAAAACTATAGTTTCTGAAAGCTCAATTGGAACTTTTGGAGCTAATATACATACTATCTTAGCAAAGCCCATTTTCATGGATAGTACAATTGGGAGTTTCGCGCAAAAACAAATTCAAAATATTGCAAAGATTCTATCTTCAAATGATAAAAAAGATGATTATGAATATGTTAGAAAATTTATTAAATTGCTTGATGATGAAAATATCTACAAAAAGATATTAAAAGCACAATTAGAAATAAAAGAATGGGGAATTTACAATGATAAAAATTGTGAATTATGATAATGCTTTAAATATTTTTAATACTTATATAATTAAATCAATTAAAGATAAGGATTTAGACATATTATTTAAATTGTTCAGAAAGATTCCAAAAGCACATTTACTTTCTGATATAAAATATGCAAGGGACATGCGTAATCTTTTTACAATACCTGCTAAGCAAATAAAAGAATATGTTGAGATTCTAAATAAAGATGAAGTTTATAACAATTTATTAACTCAGGTTAGAAAGTATAAGCAAACAGAAAAGAAAAAACACAAAAAATTTAAGCCAAATAAATTTACTCTTGAAGATATTGTGACATTTTGTTCTTTCCAAGATGAAATGAAAAAGTTATATGATAAATTTTGTGATAAAAAGTCTGGTGTTGCGTATAAACTCATCAAGGCTCTTAATATTAGAGCCTGTCCATATTGTAATTTAAATTATATTGACCCAATCATAAAAACAAATGTCGATGGAACTCCTGAACCAGTTCTGCGTTCCCATCTAGACCATTTCTATTCCAAAAGCAAATATCCATTTTTTACATTATCCTTTTTTAACTTAATTCCTAGCTGTTATGAGTGTAATTCTGGGTTGAAAAAAGATAATGATTTTGTAGCATATCCATATTTGGATAACATAGATGATGTTGCACATTTTGGTGTCAATATATCAGAAATTGGAGAATTGAGTCATAATTTTTCAGATTTAGATTCATTTGAAATACAATTATTGCCAAATAAAAAAAGTGACTTGGAATTAGTAACAAATATTCAAAATGAATTTGAATTAAATTTAAGATATTCATATAGAAAAGAGGAAGCTGCTGAAATATTAGCAAGAAAAGCAATTTTTGATAATATTACTAAAAATGAAGTTGCAAAAACCTTAAAGTTCTGTTTTGATGAAAAAACATGGGATAGAATACTCTATGGCAATTATTTGAATAGTAGTGATATTCATAATCGTCCATTAGCAAAATTAACTAAAGATTTAATAAATATGTGATGATAAACTTTATAACAATATAAAGTTTACAATAAACAATATTAATGGTTATGTTATGTTATTTTATTCAGAAATAAGGTATATAAAAACAGGAGAGCCTCCCTAGTAAACCTCTCCTGGTGCCATTTTATGATATTTGCACAGTGATATGTATATATTAAGTAAAAGTATCAAGTAGCAAAGCTTTTTTCTGTATATATAAATCTTCAAGTCTTTTCTGATTTTGGATTTCTTCAACAAGTTTAAAGTATTCTATTTTCTGCAACTCTATTTCATGTCGTTTTTCTTCCAGTTTGATTTCTAATGAAATTATTTTATCGTTCATTTGATACCTCAAATCTTATCTGTATATTTTAATTAAAAATTTCACTAACGATTTTTATAAATTAGCTAGTTTGGTTTAATATCTAATAATTTTAAGATATAATCGGCATATGGATAAAGACATGCAAAAAGGTGAGATAGTTATTTATACAAGTGAAGATGGAACCGTTTCACTTGATACAAAACTTGATAATGATACAATTTGGCTTACACAAAAACAAATGGCTGAATTGTTCGGAGTAAAAACGCCTGCTATAAGTAAACATTTAAAGAACATATTTAGTGAGGGTGAACTTAATGAAGAAGTGGTTATTTCCATTTTGGAAACAACCACAAAACATGGTGCAATAAAAGGAAAAACACAAAAGACTACAACACAATTCTATAATTTGGATGCAATAATCTCTGTTGGTTATAGAGTAAATTCTTCACGAGCAACACAGTTCAGAATTTGGGCAACAAATACATTAAGAGATTATATTACCAAAGGTTATGTAGTCAACGAAAATTTACTAAAGACACAACAGAATAAAATCCAAGCATTGCAATCAACAGTTAGCCTTTTAACAAGAAGCATTCAAAACCAAGTTTCAACTGTTGACGAAGCACAAGATGTTGCAAATATTTTGGACAATTTTGCACAAGGGTTGGACCTATTGGATAATTTTGACCACAAAACACTTGATACAAAAGGGGTTACTCAAAAGGATGCCGTCATTATTTCAAAAGAAGAATATTTAGCTGTAATAAATAAAATGAAATCAGAATTTTCTTCTGATGTTTTTGCTAATTCCAAAGATGATAGTTTTGATAGCTCTATAAATCAAGTTTATCAAACTTTTGGAGGCAATGATTGCTATCCGACACTTGAAGAAAAAGCAGCAATGTTATTGTATTTAATAACTAAAAATCATTCCTTCTCTGATGGAAACAAAAGAATTGCTGCAAGTTGCTTTTTGTATTTCCTAAATAAAAATAATATGCTTTATAGAAACAATACTCCAATTATTGACAATGGCACCCTTTTTGCCTTGACACTTCTAATAGCAGAAAGCAAACCGGAAGAAATGGAGATAATGAAACAGATTGTTGTAAGTGTTTTGAACCAAAAGTAATATTTCAGTTTTCTTAACTAAAAACAATCTTATTGAATTTTTTGTGTTCGTATGAGTAAACTCAAACGAATACCCTATTTTTGCTTAAAATTCTGTTCGTAAATCTTCCATTTTACACTTTACGAATGTTCAGAGATAATCTTGACTTTTACGAATAGTATTGAGATTTTATTCTTCAGAATAAATTTAAGAAAAGTGACTAGATGATAGTTTTTTGCTCTAAGAGGCAAAAACTATAAAAAGATATAAGGTTTTTGACTATACGTGGGGACAAGAAAATTTAACTGTATTCAAAATTATATCGAATACACTAAATTTGATTTGTTACTTCTATACCATATAATGGTAAATCAATTAAATTTTCAGTGTTTTTATAATCTGCCATTGATGTTCTAATTGCATAATTTGGCTTAAATTTTTCAATGTAAACCTTCAAACTTTTTGCTTGCAAGTTCTTTTCAGCTTTAACTTCAACAAAAACTACATTTGATTTAACTTGAATAACAAAATCAATTTTGTTATTTAAATATATGATTACCATCAATTATTGTTTCAGCTTGCATCATTATTCTAAAAACTAAATTACTTCTTTCCAAAAATAACAAACCGGAACTGCCCAGATTTTTTCAGACAATGGCACAATATCATTACCGGCATATAGGATAATACCTTTTTTAAACTTATCGCCACATAGTTCTTTTAGCTCAATCAAACCGGAATAGGCTTTTTTATCAATATCTTTTGCTGATTTTACCTCTATACCAACAACATCACCTTGAGCATTTTCTAAAACGAAATCAGCTTCTTTTCCGGATTGTGTCCTATAATGTGAAAGTTCTAAGTTGTTTAATTTTGCAGACTTCAAAAGTTCAGTAGCTACAAAGTTTTCAAAGACATGACCAAACGCTTTTTTGTCATTCTCATACATTTTATCAATATCACGCTTCATAATATATGATAAGAAGTTGCAGTCAGTAAAATACAACTTTGGAGATTTAACAAAGCGTTTACTTAGCTTATTTGGTCTAGCCCAAGGTTTTACATTGAATACCAAAAAACTGTTAAGAGCAAATGTAAACATTTTTTCATAAGTCCGATAATCAACACCAAGTTCTTTAGCAACTTCTGTATTGTTTAACAATCCTCCTGTTCTTGTTGATAGCAATGACAACAGTGCGACCATTATTTCAGGATTCTTTAAGTCTGATAAGGATTTAATATCTCTATTTAAAATTGTAGTGAGATAGCTATCAAACCACTTTATACGGTCAATTTTAGCATCCGTAGCTATTTCAGGATACGTACTATTTTTAAGAACTTCTACTATATTAAAATCTTCAAATGAAGACATCCTTAATTCTTCATCAAATAATCTTTCAGTAAGAGATTTATTGAGATTATAATATTCACTTGCAGAAAACGGATACAAAGTCAAAACTGACATTCTACCTACAAGTGCTTCTGATAATTTAGGCATCGCCATTAGATTTGCAGAACCTGTAAGCAAAAATTTTTGTTTTTCATTGCCATCCAACCTGTTGGAATCAATTTTCATTTTCAAGTAAGGAAAGATTTCCGGAGCAAACTGAACCTCATCTATAATATTGAGAATATCATTTGGTAAACTATCAACAAAAGCTGCCGGTTGTGATTTTGCAGTTGCTAAAACAAGTGGAGAATCAAAGGTGATATGATTTCTTTTGATATTATCCGGCAAATGTGAACACAATGTTGATTTTCCAACTTGTCGCCCTCCGCTTAAGTATGTTAAAGGACGTGTTTCAATGCTTTGCTCAAGCTCTTGTGTTATATTTCTATTAAGATAGTTCACTGTTTACCTCTTTTGCTACTCAATCCAATACTTTCTTGTATTATAATCCAATAAAAACAAAAATCAAGTTTTTAGTCCTTTATTTTAAAATTATGCGATATTATTATATACATGGTTGAGATATTGAAAAACAATAAAGAATACTTATCTTGGATACAAACAGATGAATTTGTAGCACTGCATAATAATGATAAATATGCGTTGTACTCACTAAAACAAGAGAATTTGATTACAGACTTTATCTTTGACAAGATAACCTACATTCCTATTGAGAATTGTTTTGTGGTTAAAAATGCCGGAGTTGTTTATTTAATAGATACGGAAGGTAATAAACTAGATCCAAAAGTAACATATCCTAATAACTTTAATATGGAAGGTTTGTTGCATTATAGAAGAAATAGGTGTAACATGTAGAAGCTGCTGGTAGGGCTAAGTGGTATTAATCGCTTACTTTCAAAGAAAAATCCATGTCCATTCTGTGTCCATTTTATATGCAAATTTATACTATTTTGATTCGATTGAATCGGGTTAAAACGGTTATTTTTTCGTTTGAATGGTGCTATCTGGCGGTGTTCGAATCCACCCCTGCCCACCATTTTAAGACTCCGTTATCGGAGTCTTTTTTAGTGCATGTAGTGGTAACATTAGTGAAGTGTTGAAGAATATTTATTTAAAATAGGTGGTTAATGGATTCAAATAATGATAGTTATACAAAAGATGTTTATGGATTTTGGGATGCGATAAAAAATGGTAATTATATAGACACGGATTGTGGCAAAAACCGAAGTAAATGCTTGCAAAAACACTTATGTTTATTATATGGTCATAAACCCCTAAAAGGTTTAATCTGCGATATAAAATCTTCTGATGATTATAATTATTTATACCTTAATGAAGGAATGAGATTTGGGTGTGATTCTATAGCAAACGTTATGACCCATCACAATGAACCTATAAGCAGGTATTTATCTTCAAGCGAATTGAAACGCTATTATACAATTCTGAATTCAATTGGAGGAAAAATAATATTCCCAAAACATAAGAAATCTATTAATCAATATAGAGGGGCACAATGGCAGAAATATATTGGCGATAGATTCGATTATACTTTGGAATGTATAAGACGATATTTCAATGAGCCACCTGAAAAATACGGATGGTATCCATTAAAAGATGAAATTGAGAATGATAGAAATTTTTTTAATAAATTCCATTCCTTTAGTGAATATATTGAATTCTTTTTCCTAGAGGATTTAGTTGATAAAAATGAAAATATAAAATTTTTTCTTGGAGAAAAAAGTGATATTGATTTTAATATTCCTCAAGCAATCCCTTTTGATATTGATAAATGGAGATTGTTATATGATAAAACAATGGAGTTTGCTGAAACAAGAACTATAAGAATAAAGAATAGTAAAAGATATAAATCATTAGTAAATAATTAAAAATATTGTTTAACATTTTTAATTTCAAACTTATTACTAATATTTCATACGAAGCTCCATATCTATAATAATTTTTATAGATATGGAGTTTGTCATTTTAGTCAAAATGTATTTTATAGTGTTATTGGTTTTACGTTTTTTTATAACCACATTTTTTACAGGTTCCATCCGGGTTCAAGGCGATGCCACAAAGTGGACAGCGTTCAATTGTTTTATGTATTTTATATTCTTCGGATGCCGCGTTATCCCCACTTGTAAAAGTAATTTTTGAAATATTTAGTTTATCTTTCAATAATTCGTGTACTATTTTAATCATTCCTTCAACTGTCATTGATTCTTTTGTCACGACGAGTCTGCATTCAGGATATGCTGTCGCTAATTCGGTTTTAAAAGCCGGTCCGATATTTGTATTTTGAGGAGCTCCATTTTTTATTCCCTGTTTTTCGTAGACTTCAAAAATCGCCGGCAACAGTGGGTCGTCTTCTCTTAGAACTAATGCGTGGTCAAAGTTTTGCAAAATCTCCCACGCAACTTTCTTTATCTCATTGCATGGAAAAACCATGTTCACTCCCATATTTATCGAATCCTCGACTTCAATTGTCAAACTCCCTGTATGTCCGTGTAAATATTGAGCTTCACCTTTAAAATTTAAAAAACGATGAGCATATTGTAAATCAAAAGTAGTAAATGATTTCATTATTTCTCCTTTCTGTTTTGTTATGTTAATTTAGAGGCTCAAATTTTTAATTGCAGATTTGGGTAATATTTCAGTGAGTCTATTTTAAAAATAATCTTTTTAGCTGATTTAATATTTTTACAAATTTTTTAAAATAAAAAAGTTTATAAAGTGAGGATGGTTATGGCTCAATATAAATTTATCGAAACTGCATCAGAAGAACTTATGAATTTGCATGCGCAAGCTAGAAATTTAACCAGAGAATATGCTCTGCTAGATTATCGAGACAATGTTAAAAAACGCGAAATTATAGAAAAATTGTTCGGTTCAGTCGGTAATAATGTCCATGTAGATATGAAAATCCATTGTGATTTCGGTAAAAATATTTTTATCGGAAACGACGTTATTATAGGCGCAAATTGTACATTTATTGACAATGCGAAAATCAAAATCGGTAACACCGTTATGATTGCGCCGAATTTGCAAATTTATACCGCATATCATCCGATTTTGCCGGAAGACAGATATATTTATGATAGGGAACCGAATGACCCACTGTATTTTAATACTTGCGCTGACCCTGTAGAAATCAAAGATGGTGCGTGGATTGGCGGTGGAGTGATAATTCTCCCAGGGGTGACAATTGGCAAAAATAGTATTATCGGTGCTGGAAGCGTTGTTTCTCGTTCAATCCCTGATAATTGTGTTGCTGTTGGAAATCCTTGCAAGCCGATTAAATTTTTTGATGATATAAGAAAAATGGATAGACATTGAGAAAATTTTATTTAATTGCTTTTACCTGCTCGATAGCCACAAGATATATATACCAATGGTAATAAAAGACTGACATTAAGTTTATCAACCAATGGTATTTTTGCGAGGGCTAATGCCCCAATTCCGTCATCTATATTTGCTAGAGCATCTTTCACAGAGAGTTTCCTGTCCGGATATTTATCTTTAGGGTCGGTTATAAGGTTTGATAGTGCTGCAGAACCTTGCATCCCAACCATTAGCCCACCTAGGACAGACAATATTTTAAAGACTTTAGTGTTAAATTTTTCGCTATTTTCGCAAAGGCTTATAGCGCCTCCGACAACCCAAGTTGGTATAGCTGCGTTCAGAAATTGAAATAGGCCTTCTTTTAATCTGTTTTTCTGAATTTCTTTTTCTTCACCAATTAGTCCTACTCCAACCCCACCAATAATTGCACCGGTTGCTGTTGCTACCATATCCCACATTCCATATTTTAATTTTAACGGATTTTTGATGTTTTGTTTTTTCATCATTAATATAAGTGGAATTGCTGTACCGACAGTTGAGCCTACTAAAGCTTTGGTCTTGTCCGAGTCAGAAATCTCACGGTTATACGTTCTGGTTCTACGCTTAGTTGCCGTATTGTAATAGTAATATGGCTGTTTGAAAGATGTAAATATGTTGTATTTTTGATTATTGTTACTAATTGACATTGTTTGAATTTGTTGAGTAATATCTTTTAATATAATTCAATATGTCTATATAAAGCAAATGAATAATTATTTTTGCTAGTTTGTTTTTTTTTTTTGTGAATTTATCTAAAAATATAAAAAGCCTCTTTATAAAGAGACTTTTTATATTTTATTTTGATATTGTTTATGTTGACAAACCTGAATCTTCATTAATTTTCATCGTATGATGGGATTTTCTTTTCCCTGTTGCAATATCATAATCACTTATTGAAAACTCTTGGGTTGTATAATTCTTACGTGATTTTGAGTGTTCAACGGCATTTATCTCTTCAGTTTCAAAAAGACGTTTACCGGATTTATCATAATATCTTTGAGTTGTGATAGTCGCGTCTTTGTTTGCTGAATTGCCATTAGCCTCAAAGTTACCAGGTGCAGAATAATGTTCTTTTTTAGTAATGTACTTTTTACCATTTGAAGGGTTTACACTTCTAATTATTTGTTTTTCTTTTTGTTTAATTAAATTGCCGTCTTTATCTAATAATTTCAAAATAGTGCTTTGAGTGCCATCTTCATTTTTTACAATTTCTCTGGTAAGTTTTCTGCCATCACTTAAAAGTCTTTCTGTGATGTTGTTTTGCACCGGATTTGCGACTTTAGCTTTGCCTTTTGAAAGAATATAAATACCTGCAGCTACAATTGATGCTAAGCCTGCAGCTATAACTTTTGTGGTAGTTGATAAACCGGATTTTGCAGGTTCTGCTGCTGTTGATTCTTTTGTTAAAGAATCTCCAAAAGTTTGATAACTCGCTCTTGGGATAATATGAGCACCTTGTCCGTTTTGAGCTTTTAATTCCCTGTCTTTTGCAACTAATGCCGGAGTTACTCCATAATTTACTGCCAATGATGTCATGCTAATTTCCTTTCTGTTATTTTCCCTACATATAATTAAAATCTAAAAAGATTTAAAAATTGTTATCTTATCTTATCTTATCTTA
>DHMN01000041.1:17871-22241 GCA_002405805.1 Cyanobacteria bacterium UBA4641
TATCTTATCTTATCTTATCTTATGGCTTAATGTAGATATAGCAAGAGTTTTAAGGTAATTGTGTTTGTCTTAATATTTCGTTACATTATAGCTCGATTTTATAGTAAATTATATCAAGTGTTTATTTTAAGTTTTATTGCTGAAAAATTTGCATAATCTCATGTTTAGTTTATGATATTAGTGGTTAGATAGTCTGATAGGCTCGCCCTAGTCCGTTTCGGATGAGACTTTTTAACCCGTAGTACAATACATTAAACATAAGGAGAAAACCGATGCCAACAGCATCTATGATTGAACTTTTAGAAGCAGGTGTACACTTCGGACACCAAACACAAAGATGGAACCCAAAAATGAAACCGTATATCTACGGTGCAAGAAACGGTATCTATGTAATCGATTTAAGAAAAACAACTGATTTATTAGACCAAGCTTATAATCTTGTTAGAGATTATGCTGCAAAAGGTAAAAATGTACTTTTCGTTGGTACTAAAAAACAAGCAGCAGAAGTTGTTGCAGAAGAAGCTCAACGTTCAGGCGCATACTTCATCAACAGAAGATGGTTAGGCGGTATGTTGACTAACTTTGAAACAATCAGAGGCAGAGTTAATAAATTGAAAGAAATGGAAGAATTTATCAACAACGGTTATGTTGACAAACTTCCTAAAAAAGAAGTTGCTCAATTGAATAGACAATTAGCTAAATTATCAAAAACTTTGGGCGGTATCAAAGAAATGAGAGGTTTACCTGATTTGATTTTTATCGTAGACCAAGCTAAAGAAGAAATCGCTATTAAAGAAGCTAACAAATTAGGTATTCCTGTTATTTGTTTGGCTGATACAAATGCTAACCCAGATGGCATTGATTACATCATTCCAGGTAATGATGATGCTATCAGGTCTATCAAATTAATTACATCTAAACTTGCTGATGCAGTTTTGGAAGGTAAACAATTAAGAGAAAACAAAGCAAATGAAGCTAAGAAAATTGAAAAAATCTCAGCTGCAGATGCCGGAGTTGCTGAAGAAGCAAAAGCATAATTTATTGTAAGACACTATGGCACTAAGCAGTAAGTATTTTTTATTAAATATTTATAGCGCTTAGTGCCTTAGTCTTAATAACTTTGTTAGTAGAAGGAGAAAGTATAAATGAATATTACAGCTCAAATGGTTAAAGAACTTCGTGATAAAACCGGTGCAGGCATGATGGATGCTAAAAAAGCATTGGTTGAAGTTGATGGTGATATGGAAAAAGCTGCTGAAATTTTGCGTCAAAAAGGTATCGCATCAGCTGAAAAGAAAATGGGCAGAATCGCTGCTGAAGGTAGAGTTGAATCATATATCGCTGATGATTGTGGTGCTATGATTGAAATCAACTGCGAAACTGACTTTGTTGCTAAAAACGAAGAATTCAAAACATTAGTTTCAAATATGGCAAAACACGTTGCAGAAATGAATCCTGCATCTGTTGAAGCATTTATGGGGTCAACTTGCCCATCTTGCGGTAAAACTATCGAAGAAGCTTTGAAAGGTAAAATCGCATCTATCGGTGAAAAAATCACAGTTAGAAGATTTGTTAGATACGAAGGCAATGTTGCAACTTATATTCACAACGGAAAAATCGGTGTATTGTTAAGCACAGATAAAAACGATGCTGAATTGATGAACGACATTTGTTTGCACATCGCATCTTGCGCTCCTAAATTCGTTTCAAGAGCAGAAATTCCTCAAGAAGTAATTGATGAAGAAACAAGAATTGAAATGGGTAAAGAAGATTTGTTGAAAAAGCCTGAAAATATCAGAGCTAAAATCGTTGAAGGTCGTGTAAACAAAATCATGGCTGAAAGATGCTTGTTAGAACAACCATTCGTAAAAGACCCTAACCAAACAATCGCTCAATTGATTGAAGGTAAATTGGAAATCAAAGCTTTCACAAGATATGAACTAGGTGAAGGTTTAGAAAAACGTCAAGACAACTTTGCAGAAGAAGTTATGGCTCAAGTAAAAGGCTAATTGACGGATAGGATTTTTAGAAGAAGGCGCGATATGAATTTTCATCTCGCGCCTCTTGTTTTGATATCATTAATATTTGTTAAATTTCCCTCAAATTTGCGCAATTTATTTTGTGTTCGGACTTAAATATTAATAAGTGTACAAGTAGAAAGGATTTAAAATGGCAGTAGATAGTATCAATGGAGCAAACCATAATCATAATGCAGTTGTAATGGGTGCAGGAGCAGGTGCAGGAGCTTTGGTCGGTGCTGGCCTTGGCGCAACTTATGGTGTTATGAGCAAACCTTATTTGGATGGAGTTTTGCCGACTGACAAATTTATGAGACAAACTCTTGAAAATTTGACCAAAAGTTCTGATGAAGATGTTAAAGGTGTTGCAAGTTTTGTAAAAGGTGCTGTTGATACTTTGAAAAATGCTAATTCAGGTTCTGATTTAGCTCCACTTTTAGATAAACCTATTGATAAACTTTTAAATGTATTGTCAGGTGAAAAAGTCAAAGAAATGCTTGCTCAAGGTAAAGAATATGTAGAGGCTGCAGGAGAGACTATTCCAAAAGAAGCGCAAACTATTATGGATAATCTTGCTAAAGATGGAGATATTGTTCAAGCGCTAAAAAATACAGTTGAGCAATTGGGTGAAAAAATTCCTGCAGGATTTAAAGAAGTTTTGGAAAATATTAACACTAAAGAAGACTTGGCAAATGTTTTGAAATCATTAGGTGCAATGCAACTAGCGGAAGTTGATGTTCCTAATTTGAAAACATCATTAAAAAATGCTGTAAAAATGCTTGGTACAAGTGCAATGGCTTCAGCTCAATTGGCAAAAGCCGATGGTGCTGAATTAAAATCAGGAGAATCTGCAATTGTTGATGCTGTTACTTCTGCAGCTCGTTCAATCACTAAATCTACAGCTTTGAAATTTGGAGCAATCGGCGCAGGTGTTGTTGGTGCCGCAGGTGGAGCTGTTGCATGGGCGTTGCACAGACATCCTGAAGATGTTCAGGATGAAGTTGCATCTTCTGAAGATACTCCGGCAGAAAATGCATAATTATAATTAAAATATTTTAAAAAGACAGGGTAACACCCCTGTCTTTTTTTGTGGTCATAGGCGGTCACCCTGAACTTGATTCAGGGTCTCTAATAGAACATATTAAAACATTGTCATTCCGAACTTTACAAAGCGAACCATTGAGCTAGAGCGAAATGTGTGAGCCTGTATGCGGGCGTAGGCTGAGCTGTTTCGGAATCCTTTCAATAATCAGAATTTATCAATAGTAACATTTGTTAAATATTAATTATGGAAAAGATTCTGAAATAAATTCAGAATGACATAGACTTCTTTGTAGGCATTTCGGTTTAACTTTAGTATGACAGTTGTTAAAAATCCATCAATTTTCCTTAATATTTATTAATCAAAAATCCAAAATCAGGCAATTATTTTGAAGGTTTGTTGTTTATAATAACAGGTGTAGAAATTAGAAAGGTTTTATTATGTCTGTAGATGGCGTTAATCAAAATTCAAACAATAATGTAAAGCTTTATGCCACAGGAGCGGCGACAGCTTTAGGTGGTGGAATTGGTGCCGTATCCGGTTATTTTGCAAAGCCGTTTTTGAATAAAGGCAATGCATCTGATGCTTTTGTCAAGAAAATAATTGATATTGCAGATAATAATGCACCCGAAAAAATGTCTGCACTAAAAAATGAGTTCAAATCAATTATTGACACTTCAGCCAGTTTATCTGAATTGAGAGCTCATAGTTATGAATTTTATTCATTGCACGCAAAAGATAAAGCAAGTGTGAAAAAGTTTGATAAGACTTTTGAAAATTTAACCAAAGGTTTATCTTTAAACGAGGCAAAAAAATCTGTACAGACAGGTTTTGACCGTTTTACAGGTATTCAACAAAGAAAGAATGCAGGTGAGATTTTTGCCAAAATTTGGGACAGTGAAAAGAAATGTTTTAATAAGGATGTAATAAAGAATAATCCTGTTTATGAGGCTGTTTATAAGGCGGCAAAAGGTATGAAACGCCAAGGCGCATTGATAAATGGTGCAATTAGTGCTGCAATTGTTGGAATTGCGACATTTATTGCTGCAAATTCGGCTGTGAAAAATCAATATGTTGCGCAAGCCGATGCTCCGCATGAGTAGCTTGATAGTTGAGAAAGTGTCATTCTGAAATGATTAAAAATTACTGAATAAATATGTCACCCTGAATTTATTTCAGGGTCTCTAATATTGCAAATTTTATATAAGACTAAGAGGTTTTATTTGAGATGCTGAAACAGTCTTGGATTATTGGCGGCTCGACCTATTTTGTTCGCATTAAACGGCGTTGCAGTTGGGTCTGAACGCCCC
>DHMN01000041.1:22406-28349 GCA_002405805.1 Cyanobacteria bacterium UBA4641
ATGACTAAAATCAAATGGATAGATTCTGAATAGGATAAAATCTATGTCGCTACGCTCCTTGATTTTTAATCCTTTCAGTATGACATAGAACCATTAGTTTTGTCTCTCCAGATGGGAGAGACCGAAATTGTATTTAAGAGGTATTCGAAAATTTACAATTTCGAGTGAGGGTTTGGGCAATCCGATTATCGTTCAAGTATGCTAAAAACCCTCACCCTAGCCCTCACCCTAGGAGAGGGAATATGTTCAGTAATAACAAAAAACGAACCGTCTATTGAGGTTCGTTTTTGTCTTCTTGCGCTTTTGTAATTTTTATCGTGTTATTTTCAACTTGAATTTTTAACATATCAGATTCAGGGTCAACGTCGATTAGCTCCAACAATGTCTTTGGCATAAACAGTGCCCAACCGCTCCCTGAGCGTGACAATTTTTTCTTCATTATTATATCTCCATGTAATTATCTATATATTTACTTTACAAAATTAGAGAAATATAATATACTTTGATAAAGTAGCTATAATATCATGACAATATAAGGATTAGATATGAGAAAAATTTTTTGCGGAACAAATTTGAAAATAAATGGGTTCACTTTGGCTGAGGTGTTAATCACTCTTGGAATTATCGGTGTTGTTGCAGCTATGACGATTCCGACTTTGATGACTCATTTAAACCATGTCAAATTGAAATCTCAGTTTAAGGAAGGGTATTCTTTGTTGGCGCAAGCTGTAAAAATGTATAACGAGGATGAAGAAGCTGACCATTCAAAATTTATTACTGCAAAAAATTTTAGCAAATATTTTAAAGGCGCAACTATTTGTACAAGCCAAGACAAAAATGATACTCATTGTATTGGTCGTACGGAAACAGATGATGAGGGACATACTTCTGTTACAAATAGAGATTACAAATATACAAATTACGCGAAGAATACTGATTATGTTCAAACAAATATGTTTGATGATTCTCAATTTTATCTGAACAACGGTATGTTAATTATTTTAGACTTGAATCCTTGGGGCAAAGGTAAAAATCAAATGATTTCTATTGATATCAATGGAAAAGGTTCTAAACCAAATGCTGCAGGGCATGATTTATTTACTTTTGAGCTCCGTCCAACCGAAAAATCAGGAGGTTTTGAACTTATTCCAAGTGGAGAGCAGGACACTGAATTTAATAATAAGGATTATTATTGTTCTAAGACAAGCAAAAGTCCATACAATGGTATAGCTTGTGCATATTATGCAATGCAAGATGAAGATTATTTCAAAAATTTGCCTTAGTTTTTTTGTTATAAGTAATTAAAATATCAGGTGGGAAACTTGCAAAGCTTTCAAATTCTAAGTTTGTGCAGTCTGAAATCTTTTCAACGGATTTTCCGTAAAAACAAGATTTTCCGTTGTTGTCGCCTAAGATTTTTGGAGCGATGAAGTGGTAAAGTTTATCTGCATAAGGCAAAAAACTTTCATTTAACGCGCCGCCAGATTCAACAAACACGCTCATAATTCCAAGTTCGTACAATTTTTTCAGGATAAATTCTATATTGAGTTTGTTGTTGGTGCAAGGGGTTGGAATGTAGATAATACGGCTATTTGTCTCCATTTGTTCAGGGTGAGATTCTGAAACAAGTTCAGAATGACAACACGCATGATATACGTATATTTTTCCTTGTTTGTAGATTTCTCCGTTTAAATCCGTTTTTAGCTCTCTATCCAAAATTATTTTGCACTTGTGCGCCATTGTCGGATTATCTGCGATTACGGTTGAAGATGATGTTAATATCGCATCATATTTTTTGCGGATGTTGCGTACTTCATTCCTTGCCGTTTCTGAGGTTATCCATTTTGAATCATTTGAAAACGTTGCGATTTTTCCGTCAATGGTTGTCGCAGTTTTTAGTGCCACAAAAGTTCTATTTTGCGTTTTGTTTGTGATAAAAATTTCGTTTAACTTTTTGCATTTATCTTCAAGTACAGGTCCAATGACTTCAATCCCTGCTACTCTAAGCTTTTTTAAACCATTTCCTGCAACAATCGGATTAACATCTTCCATCCCATAAACTACTTTTTTAACCCCTTTTTCGATAATCAAATCAGCACAAGGCGGAGTTTTGCCATAATGAGAACACGGTTCCAAATTTACAACCAAGGTACAGCCTTTTGCATCCTCTAATTTTAGCAGGGCATCTCGTTCTGCGTGGTTTTCGCCATATTTTTTGTGATAACCTGTTGAGATAATTTCACCTTGCTCATTAAGCACAACACATCCGACAAGCGGATTAGGTGAGGTGTCTCCTTGTGCTTGTTTTGCCAATTCTATGCATTTGTCCATAAGTGTAATGTATTGTTGCATATTTGTATTTTATATTAAAACGTGATAAATTGAAATAGTTAAAAATGTTTGAAAAAGAAAAGGGGAGAGATTTATGGTTGATTTAAAATACATCGGACACAGTGCGTTTCAAATTACAAATGGCGACAAAGCTGTTTTGATTGACCCGTTAGTTTCAGTCAATGAAAAATACGATTGGCACAAAGAACCGATTACAGATATATTGTTGACTCATGCGCATGGTGACCATGTAGGTCAAGCACTGGAAATTGCAAAAGAAAAAGATATCGAAATTACTGCAGTTGCGGAACTTGCAGGATATTGCAAACAAGAGGGTGCAAAATCAAAATCAATCGGTTTAGGTGCTTGGATTAATTTTTCTTGGGGTAAGGCTGTATTTTTACCTGCATTTCACTCAAGTTCGCTACCTGATGGTAGATATGGCGGATGCGCAGCAAGCATTTTGTTAGATGTTGACGGTGTTAGAATTTACCACGCAGGTGACACTTGTTTGACTAGCGAAATGAAAACTATCAAAGATTTGTATGCTCCACAAATTGCATTGTTGCCTATCGGTGGTAACTATACAATGGATGTAGAACATGCTGCAATGGCTGCAAAATGGCTTGGTGCAAGAACAGTTATCCCTATGCATTATGGAACATTCCCTGAAATTCAAGCAGATTTGGAAAGATTTGCAAAACTTATTGCTTACGGCAACACAGCATGCCAAATCTTGAATCCTGCTGAAATCAAGTAATAAAATTTAGATAAGAGGTATTATGAACGATATTTTATTTGTTATAGACAGATTAGAGTTGAAGTATTTTGAGTTTAACAAACTTGTTACTAATTTTTGGATGATTAAAAGTTTGTTAGACCGAGGTCAAAATGTGTATATTACAACGATTGACATGCTCAAACTCAAATCGTCTATAGCTTATACCTCTTGCTACAAGTCTTTTGTGAAAGATAATGATATTTTTTATGACAAAAACGATTTGTGCGAAATAAAAATCAATGACTTTGATATGGTGATGTTTCGTCCTGACCCTCCGGTGGATTTGGATTATATCAATGCAACTTATATTTTCGATTTTGTCGACAAAGAAAAAACTCTTGTCATGAACGATACTACAGCCGTGCGGAATTTCAACGAAAAATTGCATGCTGTTATGTTCAACGATTTGATGCCAAAAAATATTGTAACTTCCTCAAAACAAGATATTGTTGAATTTCTGAAAGAAAATGATGAAATTATCTTAAAACCGCTAAATCAATGCTTTGGCGGTGGCGTTATGTATTTAAAACATGGTGATAAAAATACTGCGGTAATAATTAATTCCATGACAAATAATGGCAAACAATTGATTATGGTGCAAAAGTATATTCCAAAAGCTGTTTATGGCGATAAAAGAGTTTTGATGCTAGGGGAAGATATTTTACCGTATTGTGTCCAAAAAACACCAAGTAATGATGATTTCAAGTTCTGTGAACACAATGATGCGCATGTTAAAAAAGCTGTTTTAACTGATGAAGAGCGTAAAAAATTCAAACCTGTTGCGAAAAAGCTTAATTCAATGGGAATTGGCATGGTCGGTTTAGATGTAATTGACGGCAAAATTATTGAGGTTAATGTGACAAGCCCATGCTATTTTATTAAAGAAATTGATAATCATTTCGGTGTGCATGTTGAAGATACTATTGCGGATTATTTGTTGAAGGCTTTGGAAAGTCATAAAAATAAAGCAATGAGCTCTTGTGGGGCTTAAAATAATCGACAAAATACTAATAAAACAAAAAAGAGATAGCCATTTGACTATCTCTTTTTTTAAATTAAATACATCAGTCTATCTCAAATAAATAAACAAATCATTAAATGCTGTAGAGAATTTGTCCCCTAGCATGTAGTTTGCAACTTGCCCAAAAGCGTCTTCTTCATTTGTGATAGCTTTGTTTGCCATTTCATGGATATTTTTGCAGTCATAATCTTTTTTAGCGCGTTCAAGTAATCCGTTTAATGTTTGAATGTCTTGAGATTCTGCTTTTTCACCATTTTTAGCTACTGTATCTGCAAAGCTTAAATATGTTTTAGCCAGTTTCATATCTGATTCATCCGTTTTTGCAAACAGTTGTTTTAAACTTCTGCAATTGTTTTCATTCAAAACTTCAGTCAAACCTCGTTTAAATGCAGATAGTTCTTCTTTGCTAAATTCGGTAAAGTGATTTTTTAATTTTGATGCGATAAAGTTCAAATCTTTGCTCGACAAGTTGGTTAATCTTCCGCTAAATGCTACTTGTGAGCGTCCGCACATTTCTTTTGGTCCGCCTAATTGTTCCGGTGCAGGTTGCTGAGGTTGAGGGTTTTCAACCGGTGGTTCTGCAGCCTTATGTTGAGGTTTAGCCAATGCGACATTACTCATATTTTGAGTCGAGATAGATAAATTTTCCATAAATACACTCCTATTGTTACACTAATTACACTAAATATTGAAGATATTAATACATGTAATTTCAAAAAATTGCGCTAATAACGCTTGATATTTTTTACAAAAATCTCTAAATCGCGTATATATATTGATTTTTGTTTGATTGTAACGAAATATTACGAATATAAAATCCAACGCTTGATTTTTATTTTTGTTGGGGATAACATAATAAATGTGCAGTGAATGCATTGCACCTTAGAAAATTTTATAAAACCAGATACTTAGAAAGTTATTTATCTAAAAACGAAAGTTTTATCAAGATTGAAAGAAAATAAAATTTATCCCTTGACTTTAAAAGTTTAGGTGGTAAGATAGAAAAGCCGACAAGGTTCGGTGAAGGAAATAGTCGATAGCAAAGGGATGTATAATCAATAGCGTTGACTCAAAGATATTCTTTGAACATTGAAAACAGAATAGCTGAAACGAAAGTTGTGACAAACAACAAACTTGTTAATTCAAAGCAAATGATTCAGAACAAAAGAACGCAAAGCGAAAGCTAGCGAAAAATAAATGAAGTCGAGCAGATTATTTAGTTAGCCCTAAATAATCGATGGACATAAACTTTCTGACAATGGAGAGTTTGATCCTGGCTCAGGACGAACGCTGGCGGCGTGCTTCATACATGCAAGTCGAACGAGAAACTCACTTCGGTGAGTGGAAAGTGGCGGACGGGTGAGTAAAATGTAGAGAATCTGCCCTAGAGAGGGGGATAGCAGTTGGAAACGACTATTAATACCCCATATGAGCGTACTTGAAATAGTATTCTTGAAAACTCCGGTGCTCTAGGATGAGTCTGCATCTGATTAGCTAGTTGGCGGTGTAATGGACCACCAAGGCGACGATCAGTAGCTGGTTTGAGAGGATGATCAGCCACAATGGGACTGAGACACGGCCCATACTCCTACGGGAGGCAGCAGTAGGGAATTTTGCGCAATGGGGGAAACCCTGACGCAGCAACGCCGCGTGAACGAGACGCCCTTCGGGGTGTAAAGTTCTGTCAGTAGGGACGAAAGATGACGGTACCTACAGAGGAAGCACCGGCTAACTCCGTGCCAGCAGCCGCGGTAATACGGAGGGTGCAAGCGTTGTCCGGAATCATTGGGCGTAAAGAGTTCGTAGGCGG
>DHMN01000041.1:28462-28752 GCA_002405805.1 Cyanobacteria bacterium UBA4641
CTAGAATGCGGTAGAGGTAAAGGGAATTCCTGGTGTAGCGGTGAAATGCTTAGATATCAGGAGGAACATCGGTGGCGTAAGCGCTTTACTGGGCCGTGATTGACGCTGAGGAACGAAAGCCAGGGTAGCAAATGGGATTAGATACCCCAGTAGTCCTGGCCGTAAACGATGGATACTAGGTGTTGCGGGTATCGACCCCTGCAGTGCCGAAGCAAACGCGATAAGTATCCCGCCTGGGGAGTACGCACGCAAGTGTGAAACTCAAAGGAATTGACGGGGACCCGCACAAG
>DHMN01000063.1 GCA_002405805.1 Cyanobacteria bacterium UBA4641
ATTATGAGACGTGGTAAAAAATCTTTAGCTGAAAAGATTTTCTACGGCACAATGGAAAGAATTAAAGAAAGAACTAACGAAGACCCAATCGAAATTTTCCAAAAGGCTATGACTAACGCAACCCCATTGCTTGAAGTTAAAGCTCGTCGTATTGGTGGTTCTACTTACCAAGTTCCTATCGAAGTTAAAGCTGATAGAGGATTTGCACTTTCTTCTTCTTGGTTGATTGAATCAGCTAAGAAAAGAGGCGGTAAATCATTCATTGATAAATTAACTAACGAATTAATCGACGCTTCAAACGGTCAAGGTGCAGCTTGCAAAAAACGTGAAGATACTCACAAAATGGCAGAAGCTAACAAAGCTTTCGCTCACTACAGATACTAATTTTTTAGTTAATAAAAATTTAGCAGACATGTTGTATAGCATGTCTGCTTTTTTAATATTCAATGGGAATTTTATACCCTGATATTTTTAAGGTCATTTTCAGGGGTCGTAGTAGTTTTTATATTGTAAGTTTCGCACAATGTGGTGTAAACAGACGGATTGACAGATGTCGGTGCGCATTCATTCATATAGATATTTTTGGCATCCAAGTTTTTCAACCTGATTATTCCTGAGATTGTCATAACATCACATGTTGTAAAGAAAAAGGTTATTCGATTGTCCGTAATTGCCAATTTATCAAACAACAATTTCAAAACACTCATCGCAATCGGAACATAATTTCCGACATTTACGGTTAAGACATTATCTTTGAAACTTTCATAAGAAAAACTTATGACAAATTCATCATCTTTGAGTTTGCTGAATAATTCTTTGAAATATTCTTTTTGAACCTCTGAATGGGCATCAAACCCGACAATATAAAGTCGCCTAATCTCACCATTATTAACTCTTTTGCAAATATTTTCAAACTGATTTAAGATTTCATCTTTGTTAAACCCTAAATTGGTATCATTTTTGATTTTACCTTTTGAAAAACCTTTTGCATTCAAGGCTGATTCTATCACCTCATCATAATTGTTATCAGAAAGTTTTATCACACCATCTGGAACAATATAATCATTTGAAAACAGTCTGCCACGGTAGAAATACTCAGAATTTCCGCGCGAATTTTTTGTCAAAAGTATTGCCCCAGGAAAGGTTGCAAAATCTAAGATACAATTTTCTGTCGTATCACCGTAATGACCTTTTAGATGGTCAAATTTTTGAAAATGACTCAATGCGTGTGTGATTAGCAAATTTGAATGAGTGTAAATGTCGATATCTTTGTCTTTTGTATCCTCTAATATCGCCATCAAGTCAAAAAAATTGTTCCCTGAAACAAGTATAGCCTTGCCTTTCCTTGTCGAATGAGAAACTTTAACCTTTGAAATTTCTCCAAAAGTAGAAATCAACTGTTTGCTGATTTCGTGCTGCAATTCATTATCTAATTTTGAGAGTTTATCAATTTGCGAAATTAAATTTTCACTATCAATGTTTTTAGAATTGAACAAATTCAAAGTTTCAAGCAACTCATGGAAAGTATTGTTATGGAATTTGCCAAAATCGTTCAATTTAATCAAATTCAGGCTGACACTTTTTAAAATAATTACCAAAATACTAACCATATTTTTCTGCTTAGTTGATGTTTTTTGATATTTGGCAAAGAAAATCTTCTCACCTAGCGCGATTGCTTTTGAAAGATTTGTTTTTTCATTGAATTTAATTTGCCTATTGAGTAATTTCCTTGGCAAATTCTGTTTTTGGCAAATATCAGAATAAATTCGCAAAGTTTCCTGCAAGATGTAATATTCTTTTAGAATTATTGAATAGAGCTGATTTTCGCTAAATTCATTAACAGACACCATACTTGCAATTATTTGCGTTATTTCAAGTTTAATATTTTTGTTGTTCGCACCACATTCCTCCAGTTTTAGCATATAATATGCTATTTGCTGGAGAAAACTTAGAGAAAGCTCTTCCAGTGCTACAATTGCAGGCGAAATAGAACAAGCACCTCTTGCACTACATTCGTTCACTTCATTATAAGTTGTTTTATATTGATTATTGTTTTGCATAATTCTTCCTATCCATATTTTTTAGATATTTGATTATTTCTTCGGATTCATAAATTTTATCATCAGTTTCTTCGTTGTATAAAAATGGAACTTGGTCAACTCCGCCGATTGTGAGAAGTCTAAGCGCATTATCGTTGTTTATTGTGTCAAATTTATGGAATTTGATATTGTTTTCTTTCATAAAATCCATAACTTTCCTGCAGTATGGACAGCTTTCAAGAATAAATAAGTCTAGCATTATTCCTCCTTTTGTTAATTATGACAATCTAGGGTGAGCGAAAATTACAGTTTTTTAAATTGCCCTTGTGATTATTTTTCAAAGTTTATTATGTCACCCTGAACTTGTTTCAGGGTCTCAAATATAACAAAACAGTCAGAATTATCCTGCTTGGTTAATTGCAAAATAATGATTTTTATACTAAACTACAGCTATGAATAAGAAGAATATATTATTTGTTTTTGGAACAAGACCTGAAGTTATCAAACTTGCACCGGTCATTTTAGAGCTAAAAAAATATCCTGATAAATACAGGGTTATTATTTGTAATACTGAACAGCAAAAAGAGTTGTCAAACCAAACTTTGGCATATTTTGGTTTAAAAGCCGACATCAACTTGGACTGCATGAGAGAAAATCAAACTCTTGTAGAAATTCAATCAAGAATTTTGACATCTTTAGACAAAGTTTTTGCAGATAATAAAGTTGATGCAACTATTGTTCAGGGTGATACAATGACTGTTTTGTGCGGAGCATTAACAAGTTTTTACAGGAAAATTCCTGTATTTCATGTAGAGGCTGGCTTGCGTTCGTATGATATTTATGAACCGTTTCCAGAAGAGGTTATGCGACAAATGACTTCTCGAGTTGCACAATTGCATTTCGCCCCAACTGAGAAAAACAGAAAAGCTTTGTTAAAAGAAGATATTTCAGAATCAAAAATCCACGTGACAGGTAATACTGTTATCGATGCATTGTTCTGTTTATCAGAAAACACAATGTCTCAAGCAAAAGCTTTTTATGAAGAACAAAATATACCTGTAGATGATAAATTGGTACTAATTACGGTTCACAGAAGAGAAAATCACGGAGAAAGAATTGACCGTATTTTGGACGCTTTGGAATATTTAATCAAAAAGTATTCAGACCACCATTTTGTTATTCCGGTTCACCCAAACCCAAATGTAAAATGCAAAATTTATTCAAGATTGGGCGATTATGAGAATGTATCATTGTTAAAACCATTGGATTATCCGTATTTGGTTTACTTGATGAAAAATGCTAAATTAATTTTGACAGATTCCGGCGGAATCCAAGAAGAAGCGCCATCATTTGGTTGCCCAACCCTTGTTATGCGCTATGAAACAGAACGCCAAGAAGGAATTGATGCAGGAGTATCTGTTCTTGTGGGTGCTGATTATGACAAGATTACATCTTACGCATCAGAAATTTTGTCAAAGACTCGCCAAGAAACAAGATTAAAAGCACAAAACCCTTATGGTGTCGGCGATTCTGCTAAGACCATAGAGCATTTGATTAACGAATATTTTGCAGCCGACAATATTTAGTATTGAATTAGGTCATTATGAAAAGTTAGAAAAGGCATGTGTTAAAAAGCAGGGTGGGCTAGTGAGCCACCCTGCTTTTTTGATTTTTATGTTGTCATTCTCATTCTGAATTCGTTTAAAAATTTCAAATTGAACAAGTAGGTCTATGTCATTCTGAACTTGATTCAGAATCTTTTCAATAATCATTATTAAGCTAAGTAATCATTGCTAAATCCATAATTGGAAATGACCCTGAAACGAGTTCAGGGTGACAATGTTTCTCTTGTTCAGTTAGAGATTCTGAATAGCAAGAAAATTTTATGCTCACAATGTTCGCATAAATTTTCTAAGCTTTCAGAATGACATGTTTTTTGTCTTTTCATTGGTCGGCATTGGTTTACCGACACAACTTTTTAAAAGCTTAACTCTCATTACGCACTTTGGTTGAATTTGAATGTTCTATCAATGTTTTTAGAAATTACATTCTTAATAGAATCATATTCAGTTTGCAATGAAGTATGTTCTGTATCGATATTTTTCAATTCAATATCATAAATATTGTCTTTTGCTTCAATATCGTTCATTGCTCTGTTGTATTCAGCCTCAGCCTTGGTTACAGCTGCATCGTCAGTTTCTTCTGTAATTTTAGTACAAGATTTGTAATCTAAACTGTTCCAGTTGTATGATTTGTCAACTTGTTCAAGAGTTACGATACCACTTTCTAGGGCATATTCCATCCATTGAGAAGATGATGCCAAACCGTTTTCAATGGCTTTGTAACCTTGTTGCATTCTTTTGAACATGTTTGTGTACCATTGAGCCTTTGTATCGGCATTGTCTTTGTTTGATGTATCGTTAGAATCAACCCATGCATATTTTGGAGTACCATTGTTTTCAATCATTGTTTCAACAATGTGTTCTTTGATGATTGTATTGAAACTTTCAGATTGAGTTAAATTTGCTTGTTTCAAATATTGAAGAATGAAATCGATATCTGTTAAGTTTTCAGGAGTTACTGTAACTTGTTTTGTTTCACCATTTTCATCAATATATGAAATTACTTTATTGCTTTGCAAATCTTCAACAACTTGATTTTTAGATGTGCTATCAAAAATAGTATCTAAGAAGGTATCTTTTGCAGTCTGGTAGTTGGTTAATTGTTGTGCAAGCGTTACATTCTCCAACCCCGGGATATATGCACTCAAATCAATACCCATCGCATCAAGTTCATTTGAGGTTCCGGCTTTATCAATCAAGATTTGTGCAAATTTTTCTTTGTTTACAGTGTTCATAATACTGTTGATAATATCATCTGCCAAGTCATTGTAATATTTTTTTACTTCAGATGCGTCTGTGCTATTATAGATACCACCTTCAAAAACTTGATAAGGGCTATCTTCAGTACCATCACCTGTCAAACTAAAGAAAGAGTTTGAATTTTCTGAATCGATAGTCTCATTGTAGTATAAGTTATTTACAAAATCTTTGAAAGATACACCATCTTCAATAGCTTTATCGATAGATGTTTCCTTTACTGCATAACCTAAAGTTCTTGAATTAGTTTCTGATTCTGATGTAGTTTGACCGCCTGTTGTATATTCACAACTTTTAACTTTACCGGTTGATTTATCTACAACGATTTTTACATCACCATCAATTGTATATGTAATAGTACCGGCATCTTTATCTTCAGCTGCTGACAAATCAATTGCATCTGCTCTTTGAATACCACTAATGTCTGTGTCTGAGCCATCTGCATTATGCATTGTTCTTTCTGTATATTTGATATTATCAATTTTAGCTTTCAATGAATTATAATCAGTTTCTGAAATTAATCCTTCATTTTTTAATTTATCAATATTGTAATTGTTAGAATTTGAACCTTGAAATGCATCTTTGAAGGCTTGAATACTTGAACTTGTAATAGTGTAAGTATTTCCAACTGTAATATTATC
The DNA here is from genome assembly GCA_002405805.1 of Cyanobacteria bacterium UBA4641. GTDB lineage: Bacteria > Cyanobacteriota > Vampirovibrionia > Gastranaerophilales > Gastranaerophilaceae > Zag111. The sequence goes on from DHMN01000063.1 coordinate 5,560, forward strand.
ACCGTCAAGTCCTAGATTTAATGTATCTACAGGGCTATTTACAAAATAACTTTTCATTGCAGTGCTAACTGCTTTATTTAAGTTTACAGTTTCTTTTACGAAATCTTTGTAGCTTTCTTGGAAGTTTTGAAGTTCTAAAGAAGATTCAAAACTGCTGTATTGTTCATAGTATGATTTCAAATCTTCAACACTGATATTGTTGAAAGGTGATGGATATGCATCATTTTTCATAGCACCAACATTTTCAAAATAAGTAGTTGTGTATTCCAAACCATGAGCTTGTAAATATTTGTTCAAGTTGCCGCCTGCATTTTTGAACATAGCAGCTTCTGATTCGCTAACCAACAATTGACCTGATGCGTTAGACAAACCGTATTGAGTATTGTATGAGCTGTATGCTGTCAATGCGTTGAATGTCAAATTTTGAGACACAGCTTCACCGTTCACATCATAGTTAGAGAACTTCATTGTAGCATTATTCAATGCATTGATGTAGTTTTCACTAGCTTGTGAACTTTGAGTTGATAAGCGCATTTTAGCATTGTTGATAGTTTGAGACCTCAACTCATTATCAGCCAATCTAGCTGTGATTGTTAATAATCTAGCTTGTGATGCTGCCATTCCCATAGTAAAGCTTGTTCCTTTCGTTTTCCTTAAAACTTTTCTTATTCTTATAATCGGCATTTTCCCCTGAAACTTTAGGATTTTGAGGGGTTTTGTTAAGATTTTGTAACATAAATTTCTAATAAAATTTAAGAAAAATTTTCAACAAAAAAGGGCGGATAAAAAATCCGTCCTTAAATTATCATCCATCATATATTAAACTTTTTTATTAACCCATAGAAGAGAATGAACCTGAACAGCTGCCACAAGATGAACCGCTGAATGATGCACCTGAATCAACTCCGCCTGCAGAAAATCCGCAATCACCAAGAACTGCTACTGCTGCAGAAAAATCGCTCATAAAACCTGAGTCTGAATCAGAAAAACTTTCGTTTGCATACATTGCATAGTCAACAGCTGTCGGATTAGAAGAAACATAAGTATCATATTCACCAACTGTCAACAAGCTTTTTGCATTACCAAAACCCATTGCCAAAATACCTGAGTTTTCAACCGGATTATTCTTTTTAACATTAGCACTTTTATTAGTTGCTGCGGTCTTTGTTGCTTTGTCTCCGAATAATAATATCATCTCTGTCTCCTAATATCTCATATTCTTTACACTAATATAAAGTTTTTCAAATTTGTCTAATTTCAGCATGGATGTTTTTCGTTACAAAAGTTAATAAATATTTCGACCTCCATGTCTAAATCAAAAGGTTGATGCACATGCTAAATAAAGATTGTAGTATATATGTGTAGATTAGGGAGGTAAGAGAATTGAAAAGATTATTTTTAATATTCACATTCTTAATTTCATTTTTGTTCTCAAACTTGGCTGCGAGTGCGGCAGAAAATCATTTGCACACAATTACATTAGAAAAAAACAATTCTGGATATAATATCATCCTCGGAACTGACAGTATTGCAAAAGTTGCCAAAAGAGCGCCGTCAGAAGATGAGTTGATATTAGATTTGAGCGGTGTATCTTCATCCGAAACAGTTAATGCAATTTATAAGGGTACAAACAGTATTGACAGTTTGGTTGTTGAAAATGCATCTCCAAACAAATTGAGAATCCACGTTAAAGCTGATGATATTAAAAATTCAACAGTTATGATGGAACCGATTACAGGCGAAACCACAATTGTTGGGGAAACTGTTCCAATTGAAAAAATTCTATGGGTAACATTTGTACTCGCTTTGTTCTGTGTTATTTTCAAAGTTTCTAAAGATATATCAGAAGAAGATGAAAAAGTTTTGATAAAACAAAATATAAAAGACAGAGAAATTCAGATGTACAAAAAGTACAGAAGAGATATGTATACAGACCCTGTTATTGACAGCAATAACTTACGAATGAAGAAGATGCTCAAAAAGATTGACAGAAAAATCGATGAGCGTTTGACTTCAGCAATCAAATAGATATTTAAACCTCAAAAACTTAAATATATCCCTAAAACATTTTATGTCTGGCAAGTTTTAAATTTAAAACTTGCTTTTTATTATAAGAATTTTCTAGCAAACAAGTCCGTATGTCCGCTACTAGTGGGCGGACCGAAATCTTTGATTTTGAGGTGGGGGAGAATATCGTATTAAAAATCGGTCAATGTCATTCTGAAAGGATTAAAAATTTTGTGGGCTTGTTTGGCTTAGATTTTATCCTATTCAGAATCTATCAATGTTGATTTTGTTGTTGGCTCAAGAAAACCACTTTCAAATATTAATGTATAATTTAAAAATTTTGTCGCTGTCAGCGGTTGACGCTACCAGTAGCATAACAGAAAATAAAGAAATGGGCAACACTTTCAAAATAGATTTTGGCAAAAGAATAAAAGAACTAAGAACCCTTCAAAATATCACACAAGAAGAGCTTAGTTTTCGCTCAGGTGTATCACGCTCACATATCGGAATGATTGAAAAAGGTTTAAGAGACATATCTTTAACCTGCATTTTCAAATTATCAAGAGCATTAAACACTCCAATAAATGCCATTTTCAATTTTGATGACATAGAAAAATACAAAAATATTGATTCTGAAACTATTTTTTAATGCTCCAGAAATCCTTATGGAACAATACTAAAAACGGAATAATTTCCAAACGCCCAACAAGCATATTTAGAATTATAATAAGTTTTGAAATATCTCTCAAATGCGCGTAGCTACCCATTGGACCGATTGCAGGTTCTAACGCAGGACCAATATCACCGATTGAAGATATTGCAGAACTCAAACCGATAAGACTGTCTTGCTCTGTAACAGTCAAAATTACTGCCGACAACACCCACAAACCAAAGAAACAAAACGCAAAAAATACCGTTTGTCTTAATACGTCAGGCGCTACTACTTTATTATCTATTTTTACAGCCAAAACAGCTTTTGGATGTAGAATCTTGTATAATTCGTTTTTCATATATTTAAAAATCAAAATCCAACGAGTGATTTTCAAACCACCACCAGCAGACCCTGAACATGAACTTATAAACATTGTTAAAAACAAATATACTTTTGCATCATAAGACCAAAGCGAAAAATCTTCACTTGCACTACCTGTTGAGGTTGCCAAAGACAAAACCTGATAAAAAGACGCAGTCAAAGAATGAAATAATGAATAATGTTGTTTTATGCACAATGCCAAGCATAGAAAGCCTGACAGTACAAGCATAGAAATTGCATAAACCTTAAATTCTTCACTTTTCCAAAACAAAGAAAGCTTACGTTTTGTAACAACACGCGATTGTAGCACAAAACTTGAACCTGCAATGAACATGAAAATTATGATAATCCAATTTATCAAATTGGAATGATAACCGTAAGTGCTCAACGAATTAGGCGAAAATCCGCCTGCAGATAGGGTAGACATTGAGTTACAAATTGAATCAAACGGATGCATGCCGGCAAGCCACAAGCATATTCCGCAAATCAAAGTCAAACCTGCATAAATTATCCACAAAGCAGACGCAGTGTTTCTGATTCTTGGTGTGAATTTGTCTTCGGTAGGGCCCGGAGCTTCCGCAAAAAACATTTGACGCCCTGCTACAGCAAATTGTGGCAAAATCGCAACGAACAAGACGATAATTCCCATACCTCCCAACCACTGTGTGAACGAACGCCAAAACAACAGTGAATGAGGATAAACATAGCTTTCAAATATCGTAGCACCTGTTGTTGTGATACCTGAAACAGCCTCAAATAATGAATCCGTAAAACTAAATCCATAGAACAAATACGGAATAGCTGCAATAAGACCAAATGACACCCAAGACAAAGATACAACCATCAATGCCTCAGAACGTTTGATATCATTTAACGAATCTGATGTAATATTTTTTGTAACCTTTTTGAGCAACATTCCTAAAAATAGAGACAAAAAACCTGCTGTTGTAAAAGGCAAAATTGCGTGATGTTCATGGTAAAAAAGTGCAACAAGAATCGGAATAAAGGCAACTAGACCAATATCTTTCAAAATTAAACTCAATGCACTTGAAATATAGCTTAATCGCATATCCTTATATTACCTTAAAATACTCTTTCACTTCATCCGCATGCTCAGCTTTTGTAAAGATAATCAAAATGTCATGCGTTTTTAATACAGTGTCACCTTTTGGAATAATAACATTTGCTCGGCGTTGGATAATTCCGACAATCGCAGGAGCAGGAAATCTCAAATCCATAATTTTTTTATCATTAAATTCGCCATGGACAAGAATTTCCAAAACTTCCGCCTCTCCCTGTTCAACTGTTGCCAAAATATCAACGTTAGTTTCATCAATATCGTTGCGAACTTCATTTATTGCAGATGTCTTTGGAGAAACTGCAACATCAATTCCGACTTTTTCAAACAGTGGAATATTCAAGACTTTTGAAACCCTTGCAATTACACGTTTGACACCGAGTTGCTTAACTAAAAGCGAACATAGCAAATTTCGTTCATCATTATTTGTCACAGCAATTGCAACATCACATGAACCGATTTCTTCTTCATCTAAAAGTTTTAAATTGGTACCATCTCCGTTTATTACAAGTGTTTTGCCAAGTTCTTGCGACAAAAATTCACATCTTTCATAATTTTTCTCAATGATTTTGGTTTTAATCTTCATATCTTCAAGATTTTTGGCTAGCATGTATCCGACATTTCCACCGCCAATGATTGCTGCAGATTTAACCTGCTCTTTTTCGTGAAAAAACGTACCTGCTAAAATATCCAAAGAATGAGATGTTCCCATAAATATCAACTTGTCATCCGCGTTAATTTCAGTAAGACCGTTTGGGATAAATAACAATGAATCACGTTTTATACCAACGATAATAGTATCTTTAGTGAATCCGCAATCTTTTACCATTTTGCCGACAATCACAGAATTTGGTCGAACCTTATATTCAAGTAATCTTGCCTTGCCGTCTGCAAAATTTTCAACATCCAGTGCATGAGCAACTGTCACAATACGGAAGATTTCTTGAGTCAGCAAAGCTTCCGGCCAAATTACATAATCAATAAAGAAATCGCCCAAATAATCTTCGTTGTGGTCTAATGCCATAACATTTTGATATTCTTCTCTTGAAACAAAACAAATTGTTCTTATTCCGCTAAGTTTTTTAACAGACAGGCATGCAACAATATTAGCTTCATCAAGTGCAGTACATGCAATAAATACATCCGCATTAACAACATCTGCAGCTTTTAACACCTTCATATCCGTAGCATTGCCGTGAACAAAACTTATATCAAGTTTGTCAAACTCTTCTGTTCTGTTTTCTTCCTTATCAATAACAGTGATATCATGGTCTTCAAAAAACTCTGTAGCCAAAAGACATCCGATTTCTGTTGCTCCAAAAATTACGATTTTCATACCAAACTAACCTATCAAACCTAACGCACTCATCAAAAATATTGCTCCATAAAACACAGCATTTCTGATTAAAACCAACACAAAACAAGCTACAATCGGCGATAAGTCAAACATAGCAACAGGTGGAATAAATTTTCTAAACAAGTCCAAATACAAATCAACGGCTGACCTTAATGCATTTAATATTGGATTATTCCAGTTGACATTAGGAAACCATGTCAAAAGACATCTAGCAAATATCATCCACATAAATACGTAGAAACAGTTAGCTATCGCTTTTATTATCTTTATCGTTAACATTTTTTTTGACCTCTTCTTTTTGTTGGTTTAATTTTGCCAAAAATTCTTCAGGTGACAAAACTATAATTTTCGGCTCTTTATCCGCATAGTATTTACTATATATTTTTTCTAACCCTGCAATAATAATCGCACACACTACCATAACCAAAGCAGGAGAAAAATTCATCCCCATAAACGGCGGCAATATAAAAAATCCTGCAAGTTTAAAAATATAATGAAACAGCGGATAATTCGGATTTATATTAGGCACCCATGATAAAACACAGGCACCTACTATAAAATATAGATACAAATTTATTAATCTGTTTAAAAATAAAATAAAATTAGCCATATTGCCTCAATACTAAATATCTAATTTAGTAGTATTTGCACATTCGCAACCTACAACTTCATCAGGAAGATTTTCAATCATTGTGAATAGCAAAGATTTTAAGTTAGCAACATTGTTGTTAAATACTTCCATTACAGCCTCGTGAGAGACTGGAGGAACATCTCCGACAAGCCCTGCATCATAATCTGTAATAAGTGAAATATTCAACGGACACATATCCAATTCTTTAACCAAATAAGCTTCAGGATAAGCTGTCATATTGATAACTTCCCAACCTTGTCTTGTAAAGAATGCTGATTCCGATTTTGTAGAAAATCTCGGACCGTTGATTACAACAACAGTGCCGTGGTCATGAATATTGATACCTAGTTTTTTACCTGTTTCAATTGCAGCTTTTCTAAGTTCAGGACAATATGGGTCAGCAGGTGATGGGTGTTGAACAACAGGACCTTCAAAGAATGTTGTTTTTCTGCCGTCTGTCCAATCTACAAATTGGTCGCAAATTACAAAATCACCAGGTTTAACAGCTTTTTGCAAACTACCAGCAGCACAAGGTGAAATAACTCTTTTACAACCTAAATGTTTCATAGCCCAAACATTTGCTCTGAAGTTTACCAAATGTGGCGGAATAGAATGATTTCTGCCGTGTCTTGGCATAAATGCTACTCTATGATTTCCGATTTTTCCGATAAATACACTGTCACTGGTTTCACCGTAAGGAGTTTCAACTTTTACCTCTTCAATATTTTCTAAAAAACTGTAAAAGCCGGAACCACCAAATACACCAATATCTGCCTTATTTAAAATTTCCATATATTTCACCCTTTCGTCTGACTATAATTGAATATAGAAATATTACTATACTCAAAACAAATTTTCAAACCATATATAAAACTTCACAAATAGCTCTACTGACTAATACTAAAATTCGTGAAATCTTTGTTTAATATAATTAATCTTTTTCATACTTCCAGCTATTCTTAAATTAGACCGAGCCCATTAAGGGCTCTTTTTTTTATTGTTTTTACAATTCTTCATAATATTTATCACTCTGTACAAAAAACAATACATGTGATAGAATACAACCACAGAAAATTTCGGTTTAAATACTGAGGGAAAAGAGGGATATTTATGAAGAAATTTAGAGTTTTAGGAATAATTTTTACAATGTTATTAGCTGCACAAGTTACAATGGCTGCACCGTTTAACGCGAAAGCTAAAACAAAAAGAATACCTGCAGGCACAGAATTCCAATTAAAAATGCTAAACGGATTGGATTCTTCAGTAAACACATCAGGTAACAGCTTTTCTGCAATGTTATTGACCGACCAAACCGCAGATGATGACGTTATTTTGCCGTCAGGTTCAATTATAAGAGGAGACATTCAAGGAATAGTTCAACCAAAAAGAATGTCTAAAGGTGCAATTTTATACTTAAACTTTGACCACGTTGTAACTCCAAACGGCAGACAACTTCCACTAACATTAAATGTTGTTGGCAGAAGTGATATGACTTATGATGGCGGATTGACTACAACAAGAGGCTATACTGATGCTTGGAAACAAACTTGCGCTAAATCAGGCAGAATTACCAAAAATGCAATCAGTTGGGGCGAAGATGTCGTTAATGACTCAGGTTGGAAATATGTAACCGTTCCGGTTAGTGCATTAGGTGGTGCCGTTGGAACTGCCGGTTACTTTGTATACGGCAGTATCGCTGATATGATAAAAAAAGGAGCGCACGTAAAACTTTATAAAGATGAAGTTCTAAAAGTTATACTTGTTGACCCTATTGATGTTCCGGTTATATAAACTATGTCAAAACTTGATAAAATAGAGGAATTACAAAGATTGATTCAGCAAGACCCTGAAGATTTTCAAACCAGAAGGGAGCTTGCTGTTCTTCTTATGGATTGCGGATTTAATGAAGAAGCACTTCAACATTTGCTTTTTCTATCAAAGAAATTCAGCTATGATGAGGGAATTTTTTACAACCTCGGAATTGTTTACGAAAAAATGAAACAATTCAAAAAGGCAAAAGAATCTTATGAAAAAGCTATTGAGCTTGAACCTGAGTCATTCGATGCTATTTATAATCTTGGGCTTGTTTATACCGAGTTAAAAGATTTTGAACAAGCAATCAAATGTTTCAACAAAATAATTGAAAACGACCCAAACGATTCTAATACGTATTTCAACTTGGGACTTGTATATTTTAAGCAAAAAGACTATATAAACGCAATTGAAAATTTCCAAAAAACAATAGATATTAATGACGAAGATTTATACGCGCATTTTTATCTTGGAAATATTTTCAAAGAATTGGGTGACCCGGATTCTGCGAAAGAAAAATTTGAAAAAGTTATTGAGTTATCACCAAATTACAGTTGGGCATACTATAATATTGCCGTAATTTATTATGAAGAAAACGACACCCAAAATGCAGAATATTTTTTGCGCAAAACCCTTGAAATGAATCCTTATGATGTTGAGGCGTACAAAATATTAACAAAAATTCAACTTAAAGAAAACGATTTTAATAATGCAATAGAAACAATAAAATCTGCACTATCTGAATGTGAAGAAACAGGCGATTTGGATTTTTTGGCATCTGTTGTGTTTAAAAAAGCAGGGGATGAAGAAAACAGTTCAACCTATTTTGAAAACGCAATCAAGAATCATCAAACACTATCCATTCCGGTTGCAAAAGCCAGAGAAGAAATCAAACGAATTAAATAAATGTCTAACAAATTACATTATGTCCTTCATAATTCAAAATTGAACATACAAGGTCTATGTGTCACCCTGAATTTATTTCAGGGTCTCTAATATTACAAATTTCACATAAGACTAATATGCTTTATTTGAGATGCTGAAACAAGTTCAGCATGACTATATAATTACGACATTAGCCAAAACAATACCTCCCTTTGTTTTGTTTGTGCTAGAATAAAGTCATTAAAAGAAGAAATTGATGAGGGAATTGAATTATGAAAATGTCAAACTTATTTGTGCAAACATTGAGAGAATTTCCGTCAGATGCGGAAGTTGTTTCTCATAAAATGCTTGCAAGAGCAGGTTATATAAAAAAACTTACATCAGGTGTATACAGCTATTTACCTTTGATGTGGAGAGTTTTGCAAAAAGTTGAAAACATTGTTAGAGAAGAAATGAACAATGCAGGCGCTCAAGAGCTTTCTATGCCATTTGTTCAGCCAAAAGAATTATGGGTTGAATCAGGCAGATGGGAAGTTTACGGCAAAGAATTGATGAGAATGAAAGACAGACACAACAGAGAAATGTGTCTTGGACCGACTCACGAAGAAATCATCACATCAATTGCGCGTGATATTTTAAAATCATACAAACAACTTCCGACAAACCTTTACCAAATCCAATTGAAATTCAGAGATGAAGTAAGACCTCGTTTTGGATTGTTAAGAGGCAGAGAGTTCATCATGAAAGACGGTTACAGCTTTGGAACATCTCAAGAAGAATTAGAAAAAGAATACGAAAATATGGCGCAAGCTTATAATAAAATTTTCAAAAGGTGCGGTTTGAATACAAAAATGGTTCAATCTGACTCAGGTGCAATCGGCGGAAGTGTTTCTCACGAATTTATGGTAATTACTGACACTGATGCAGGTGAAAATGACGTATTCTATTGCGATGATTGCGATTATTCCGCAAACTCAAACCACGCAGTTTCAACATTGCCACCTGCAGTTGTTGACGGTAAAGAATATTTCAGCAAAACTGAAATAGTTGAAACCCCAAACACACATTCAATTGATGAATTATCAGCATTTTTGAAAATACCTTCAACATTGATTTTGAAAGCTTTAGTTTATATTGTTGATAAAAAGCCAGTAATTGCGCTAATCAGAGCAGACAAAACCGTTGAAGAAACAAAATTGATGAACGCAGTTGGCGGAATTGATATCAGAATCGCAACTTCTGCTGAAATCCAAGAATTAATGGAACAACAAGGTTTCAATGCAGTTCCGGGGTTTATCGGACCTAAAGGAATGAAAAATATCACAATTGTTGCTGATAACACAGTTAAAGATATGAAAAACTTTGTTGTAGGAATCAATGAAACTGACAAACACCAAGTTGGCGCAAATCTTGATGATTTAGGACTTGATGAAATTAAATATGAAGATATCAGACTTGTAGAGGCCGGCGAATTATGTCCACAATGTGGCAAACCGCTAAAAGTAACAAGAGGTATCGAAGTTGGTAATATTTTCCAACTCGGAACAAAATATTCAAAACCGATGAATGCGGTATATCTAGATGCTGACGGTAAAACAAAACCTTATATTATGGGATGCTACGGTATCGGTATTTCAAGAACAGCAGCTGCAGCAGTTGAGGCACATCACGATGACTGGGGTATCAAATGGCCTTTAGCTATCGCACCGTACCACGTTACAATCGTTCCAGTCAGCACAAAAGACGAACTTCAAATGACAACAGCAAATAAAATCTATGAAGAACTTTTAACTAACGGAGTTGAGGTTGTAATCGATGATAGAGACGAAAGACCTGGGGTTAAATTCAAAGATGCAGATTTAATCGGATTTCCATTCAGAATTACCGTTGGTAAAACTATCAACGAAGGTAATGTTGAATTTGTAACAAGAGCTACAGGCGAAAAAGTTGCAATGAAACCGGAAGATGCTGTTAAACAAGTTATTGATGCTGTAAAAGCTATTAAATAAAAACAAAATGACAAGAGGTATGAAAATATGTTATTAGAATTTTTACATTCAAAAATACACAGAGCAACAGTTACAGATGCAAATCTTAACTATGTCGGCTCAATCACAATTGATGAAACTTTATTAAAAGCTGCAAATATCAGAGAATGGCAAAAGGTTGAAATTCTTGATGTAAACAACGGCGAAAGATTTCAAACTTACGTAATCAAAGGCAAAGCTGACTCAGGTCAAATTTGTCTAAATGGAGCTGCAGCAAGAAAAGTTCAACCGGGAGACAAGGTAATCATCGTAACTTACGGTCAATTTGAAGAAAAAGAGTTAGAAACTTTCAAACCAACTATTGTTATCGTTGATGAGAAAAACAAAATCAGCGAAATTCACTAGTTTTGTAACGTTTCTTAAACATTTAATATTCAGTAAAAAGAGTTTGTTTTTTATTTACACAAATAAAAACAGACTTTTTTTATTGAAAAATTATTGAAATAATTTAATCATTAGAAAAAAATCCACGGAATAATAATAAAATTCAAATTTGCGCTAAACCCTCTTTATATAATCTTTACAAGAAAAAACTTGACCTTTTGCGAAAAACTTTTTATATTTGTAAAGTAATCTAAATTCAGATTTGAGACAGAGAGAAAGAGGTTAGTATGACAGAGTTCAAACACGTAAGATTAGATGGGAAAGTATACGACAAAGCCGAAATTAAAAAGATTATCAAAGAACAAAACATTAAATTTATCAAATTGCAATTTGTTGACATCAATGGTCAAGTTAAGAATATGTCAGTTCCGTCAGAACAAATTGACAAAGTTTTGAATAACGAAATTATGCTTGACGGTTCATCTATTAAAGGATTCAGAAGTATTGAAACATCAGATATGTTCTTCCATCCGGATATCAACAGTTTCCAAATTCTACCTTGGAGAGAAAACAGTGGTATCAATGCAGCAAGACTTATTTGCGATATCTACAATGCAGATGGTACACCGTTTGAAGGCTGCCCAAGATGCAACTTAAAAAGAGTTATGGAAGCCGCTGAAAAAATGGGATTTTCTATGAATATCGGTCCTGAAGCTGAATTTTTCTTGTTCTCAAAAGATAAAGACGGAAATGTTACAACTGAAACTCAAGATAGGGCAGGATATTATGATGTTGGGCCAGAAGATTTGGGAGAAGACGTGCGTTCAGACATCGTTTTAACTCTTCAAGAAATGGGATTTGACATTGAGGCATCTCACCACGAAGTTGCTGACGGTCAACACGAAATCGACTTTAGATATGCTGACATTTTGACAGCTGCTGATAATGTTACAACATTTAGAATAGCAGTTAAAGCAATTGCCGCTAAACACAATTTGCACGCAACATTTATGCCAAAACCGATTTTTGGTATCAACGGTTCTGGTATGCACTGCAACGTATCATTATTTAAAGACGGTAAAAACGCATTTTTTGATGAAAAAGCAGAATACCAACTTTCTGAAACTGCAAAATACGCTATCGGCGGTATGCTAAAACACGTAAAAAGCATCACAGCTATCACTAACCCTGTTGTAAACAGCTACAAACGTTTAGTTCCGGGGTACGAAGCACCTGTTTATTTAGCTTGGTCATTGGCTAACAGAAGTGCTTTATTAAGAGTTCCTGCAAAAAGAGGAATTTCTACAAGGGTTGAATTAAGGTCACCTGACCCTGCTTGTAACCCATATTTGGCATTTGCTGCAATTTTGGAAGCTTGCTTAGACGGTATCAGAAACAAAATTGACCCACCTGCTCCTGTTGAAAGCAACATCTACAAATTGACAACAAAAGAACGTAAAAAACAAAGAATTGATTCTCTTCCGGGTAGCTTATATGAAGCACTTGAACAAATGGATAAATCATTGGTTGCAAAAGCTGCTCTTGGCGAACATATTTTCTCTGAATTTATGACCGCGAAGAAAAAAGAATGGGATTCCTTCAGAACTTACGTTTCTCAATGGGAATTAGACAGATATTTAGAAAGATACTAATCAAATCTTTTACAACCTCCTAAATTTTAGGAGGTTGTCTTTTAAAACACGATAATTCAAAATCTTTTCGTTAATCCTTTTAGTCATGCTGAACTGACTAGAATTTGAGTTGAGATGAAATCTAAACGTAATATTCTGTTCCTACTCGGGGGTTCAGCACCTCTAACTGAATACCTTGAAACTATGTCATTCCGAATTTAGTTTGAAATCCTTTCAATAACCAAAGATTATAAATAGCAAATTTTCCCATGTTTATGTTTTTATATAAAAGTAGGGAAAATCTAGGGAAAAAATGACATTAGAAATTAATAACGGCTATCAAGTCAGACAAAATTACAACATTACTCCACAAAAGCTGAAAAACAGAATATCAACTCAATCTTTCACAGCTCGCAGAAAAGTCGATAAAACAAATAACGGACAATTTGATGCGGATGTTGCTACCAATAATTTTTGCAAAGGTTTACTTAGCCCAATCACAGCAATCGTCAAACATCCGATTGCGACAATCGGAATTGTTGGCGCAACTGCACTGGCTTGTTCGATAGCTCCTGTTTTAGCACCGGCTACCGCAATTGTTTTTGGTGCAATTGGAGTTTATGAATTTGGCAAAAGCGCTTATAACATAATTAAACACTCCGCAAACGGCAATTACGACAAAGCCGAAAAAGATTTTGAAGGACTCGGACAAGGAATGATAAACACCGTCCTTACTGCCCTTGGAATAAGACAAAGTGCAAGAGTAGCTAAAGAAGCTCAACTACTATCTGAAACTAAGGCTACAAAGCTCTCAGGCGAACAAATTTCAACAATCAAAGACGAAGTTAAATCTCTGACTTTATTTAAGTCTTTTAAAGATTCTTTGAAACTTTTCACAACAAAAGAAGGCAGACAAGCTTTTATCTACCAATTCAAAAAGCCTGTTCTAAAAGAACGTTTACAGGATTTGAAAAACATCATAGTAAGGAAAAAAGAACAAACAAAAGAATCTTTTGATATAAAAGAAGAATTTGCAAAAACTCCTGAAGGTATCAAAAGAGCAAAAATGACAACTGAAGAAATCCATCAAGAAATTTCTAAATTGGCGAAAGAATCTTTTGACCAATATGGAATACCTGAAGAATTAAGACCTCAAATTAAAATTATCCAAAAAGATGCAAAAACAGGCGGAGGATATTACGCAAATACTCATACAATTGAAATCAATGAAAATTCGTATAGAGAAGGCGCATTTGACCTGCCTAATGTTATTAAACATGAGGCAACACACGCAAAAGAGGCCTTGATTAGAGAAACTTTAACTTATACAAAAAAAGAACAATTAACAAGAGAATATCTTCTAATTAAAATCCAATCTGGTGATAACAACACGGTTGTTTATGAGACAACAATATTTGGAAACGCAACAATAAAACCTCCTAAAATGACATTAAGCATGAAGTCAGATTTTAGCGAACTTGCTAAACAACACATTTATAAAATCGGTTCAAACGGTCTTAATAAAGAACAATTGGCTAAACTTGTTGAACCACTGATTGATAAACATCCTAATTTTATCAGCCAATATAAATCAAGAGAAGAAGCCCTTGATATGTTGACTAAATATGCTCAATCGCACCAATTGAGATACAAAATCGGAACAACTACAGCTATAAACCTACCTGCGGATAAAGTCGCAAAACTAGGCTATGTTGAAGAGTCCACAGCCATAAAATCATTTAAAGGACATTTGGAATGTTTAGATGGTAACATGGCAAATAATACCGTTAGTGGAAATCTTGGTTTTGGCAAAGATTTTTCACAATATGAATTTGGAGCAGAAGAAGTTTTGGCTCAACTTAGCGGTAACAAATTTGAAATATCTCACCTAGAGCAAGAACTTGCGACATTAAGAAAACAACCAAACTTTGATACTAAACAAGAGGCTTATTTGCTTAGCCAAATAGAAAACGCCGAAAAGACTATTCAATATAAATCAATAGGTCAAAAATACTATAAATTATATATGGATTACAAACATAATCCGTCACCTAAACTTGCAAAAGAAATAAATACTTTAGCTGTTAAATTAAATAAACTTCAGCCACATACACGCCTACATATAGAAAAAGTCAATGGAAAAGAAACCGTAATAGTAACATTGAAAGGGGAAAAATTTGTATTGAAAGAAGTCAAACCTGGGGTTACCGAATTTGTACCATACAATACACTCTCAACCGCTGATATAATGGCGGATTAAGAAAATTTCAACAGCTTACATAAATCTCGTGTAGGCTGTTATTTTATGTGATATAATCAAACTTATGGAAACACCGTATATTATAAATACACATTCTCATGTAAATATGCTCAAAGAAACGAGCATAGATGAGGCTATAAAAAACACTCAAAACGATAGAATAATAACAATTGTACCTTCCTGCACAAATGAAGATATGCTCGAAGTTGATAGCTTTATTAAAAAATATGACAACCTGTTTGGGTATGTCGGAATTTTTCCGGAAGAGGCTAAAACTTTTAACGACAAGACTCTTTCTCAAATGGAAGATATAATTAAGCGCAACAAAAAAATCATCGGTATTGGGGAAGTTGGATTGGATTATTACTGGGATAAGAGTTTTAAAGATTTGCAAAAAGAAATTTTTATAAAACAAATTGAATTTGCAAACCAAATGAACCTTCCGCTAAATATTCACTCAAGAGATTCTCATCTTGATACCCTTGAAATTTTAAAAAAATACAATAAAAATTCAACCGCAATACTACACTGCTTTTCAGGGAGTTTAGAATTTGCAAAAGAATGTATAAAAGAAGGTATTTATATCGCACTTGGCGGTGTTGTAACATTCAAAAACGCAGTAAAAGCCAAGGAAGTTGCAAAAGAAATTCCGCTTGAATATATGCTGCTTGAAACAGACGACCCTTATTTGACACCTGTGCCGTTTAGAGGGACAGAAAATCAACCGTCTTATATCAAATATGTAGCCCAAGAAATTGCAAATTTGAGAGGAATCTCTGTTGATGAGGTAGCAAAACAAACAACTGCAAACGCTGAAAGGATTTTTAACTTTAATGCAAAATAAAGAAAGACTTGATAAATATTTAACAGATTTAGGATACTTTGAGACCAAAAGCAAAGCATCTGCAGCAATTTTGGCAGGTCATGTAAAAATCAATGATGAATATATTACAAAATCCGGCTACCAAATAAATCTGGCAAAAGAATATGAAATTGAAGTTAAATCAATGCCATTCGTATCTCGTGGCGGATTTAAACTAAAAAAAGCCATTGACACATTTAGTCCAATAATAAAAGACCGTGTATGTTTTGATGCCGGAGCCTCAACCGGCGGCTTTACGGATTGTTTATTACAAAACGGCGCAAAATTTGTTTATGCAGTCGATGTTGGATATGGACAGTTAGACTGGAAAATTCGCTCAGATGAAAGAGTTAAAACCATTGAAAAAACGAACCTGAAACTTTGCACTTATGAAGATATTTACACGCAAGGAGAAGAGGTTGCAGACCTTTTGGTGAGCGATTTATCATTTATTTCACTTACAAAAGTTTTGCCAAACTTAAAAACTTTATTAAATCCAAGCTTTCACGAAATGATTTGTCTTATAAAACCGCAATTTGAAGCAGGAAAAGATAAGGTTGAAAAAGGCGGAGTAGTAAGAGACCCTAAAACCCACAAAGGAGTCATAGAAGGCGTTATAGAGTGCGCAAAATCACTAAATTATTCAATAAAAGGTTTGACCTATTCATCTATAAAAGGCCCTGCCGGAAACATTGAATATTTGATTTGGCTGACAACAGAAGATATCAAAAGCGACTATAACATTTATGAAATTATTGATTCAGCCTTTACAAACTTAAACTAACAGCCCTATTTATTGATAACAACAGGCTTTTTAGATAAATTCAACTCAATATATTTGAAGATATTTAATACAACCCCCGGTTGAAAATAATAATTGTTATCTGCAGGTGTAATTTTTAGCAATCCTTGATTTGTATTTACGTTAGAAACGCTTGCCAAAAATTGTTTATTTACGGCTGTAAACAAGATATATCCTGATTTTGACTGAATTTCGTCAATAGTGAATCGGTTAGCATTAATCGCAGCTATTGTAAGATAAAACAGAGACACGTTATCCGTATTAAATACCTTTGTGCAATTTTCAAATTGAACATTTTGAGCCGTAATTAAAGTACTCAAACTCATCTGTTCTCCTGCCGAAAATGCCGGAGCACAACTCATAAATAAAACTAAACACACTGAAAATATTTTTATGATTCTTTCCATGATTCACCTACATTCACATCAACCAATAGCGGAACACGCAAAGGTTGTTTCAATTCCATTGCCTCTAAAACTAAACTTTTCACTTGTTCAAGTTCATCTTTTGCTGTTTCTATAACTAACTCATCATGAACTTGAATAATCAATTTTGATTTCATATTATTATTTTTTAAACGTTTTGAAAAATCAATCATTGCAAGTTTAATCAAATCTGATGCAGAGCCTTGCATAGGGTGATTGATTGCCGCACGTTTCGCAAACTCTCTAATCATTGCATTCGGACTGTTTATTTCATTATCCAAATATCTGCGACGACCGAAAATCGTTTCCACATATCCTTGTTTCTCAACAAGTTCAACCATATTACTCATATATTCATTGATTTTCGGATAAGTTTCAAAGTATTTATTGATAAAGTTTTCAGCCTCGGCAGGAGTAATTTTTAAAGCTTTAGCCAAACCGTATTTACTTTGTCCGTAAACGATTCCAAAATTTACTGCCTTTGCCTTGTAGCGCATTTCTTTTGTTACATCTTCTATCGGAACTTCAAAAACTTTTGATGCCGTCAGAGTGTGAACATCGACACCTGATTTAAAAGCCTCAATTAAGTGTTCATCTTCTGAGACATGCGCTAATAATCTCAATTCAATTTGAGAATAATCCGCGGACATAATCAAATAATTGGCTCTATCAGCAGGAACAAATGCCTGACGGATTTTGTTGCCTTCTTCTGTTCTTATCGGAATATTTTGCAAATTCGGATTTGAAGAAGACAATCTGCCGGTTGTTGTAACTGTTTGGTTATATGAAGTGTGGATTCGTCCGTCAATCGGCGAAACAAGCGCAGGAAGCGCCTCTGTATAAGTTGATTTAAGTTTCGCGTATTTTCTATAATCTAAAATCAATTTTGCAATTTCATATTCTTCCGCCAATGCGTTCAAAACCTCAGCACTTGTTGAATTTTTTGCCTTTCCTCGTTTTTTCTTTGCTTTTAATTGCATTTTGTCAAACAAAATATTTCCAACTTGTTTTGGCGAATTGATATTAAATTCTTCTCCAGCCAAATCAAATATACGAGCGGCTATAGCACTTGTTTTTGAATCGAACTCGTTGGTTAATTCATCCAAATATTTTTTATCTATTGAAACCCCTATACTTTCCATTTGAGCAAGGACATCAGCCAGTGGAATTTCAATATCAGTAAGGATTTCATACTCCTTATCTTCCAAAATTTTGACCCAATAAATAGTCAACTCAAACAAACTTGTCATCACATCACCGATATAGTTTTTCATTGTTTCTATATCATTATCAGCAAGTGAAGATTTTTTTGAATTAGAAACAATTGTCGGCAAGATATGATTGATTTGCTCCATACACTGAATATCAAAATCTGAATTTGCGTTAGAATCCTTGATATAACTTGCTAACATAGTATCAAACGCAACACCTGACAAATCTATATCAAAGAAATTCAGCATACATTCTTCAATTTTCACATCATGGGTAAGTTTTTTTATATCGCTATTTTCTAATATCGGTTTCAATTCATTTAAAACAAACTTCAAATCGAGTTGATTTGATAAATTGTGCTGAATCGGAATGTAAAAAGTTTGCACAAGCTTAGAATCTGCAGCCATAACAAGCTTATTATTTTCAAAATTAATATCATCTCTAAAACCTAGTGCTATACCGTAAATTTTGAAGTTTACCGCATTTTGAAAATCAGCCAAAAATTTAAACGAAATCACTTTTTTACTATTTAAAACTTCGACTAATTCGCTCAAATCTTGAGTATCAGTGATTATTTTAGAATTATACTCAACATCGGTTTTATTCACTTCTGCCTGAACAGCTTGCGCAAAAAGTCCCAATTGTCCGTTGTTATTTTGCGGAAGTTCAACTTTTGGAGTTTTATCTTGGGTTGGTTCTGAGTCAATTTCAGGAATTTCAATATCTTTTGCAAAAAGTTTCAGAATAAATTCAATATTTTTCAAAAAACTATAAAACTGCATAGCACGCAAAAATTCAGTAACGGCAGCGATATCAGGAAGTTCAATTTTTGTACTGTCAAAATCGAAATCAATATCCACATCTTGAACAATCGTTGCCAAAAATTTACTTAATTTAGCAATTTCGACCCCATTTTCAATTTTTTCTTTCAAGGATTTTTGGGTAATTTTATCTGCGCTTGCCAATACATTATCAACTGTCTGAAATTCAGACAACAATTTGACTGCAGTTTTTTCACCTATTCCCTTAATCCCCGGAATATTATCGGAAGTATCACCGCGCAAGGCTTTGTAATCAATAACCTGATTTGGATATACTCCCAATTTCTCATGCACCTTATCCCAATTGTACTCGGTCAAAAGCCCTTTTGATGGGATGATAACCTTGATACAGCCGTCTTGTCTTATCAATTGGAAAGAATCTTGGTCACCTGTCAAAATATAAACTTTATGTCCAAGCTCACATGCTCTGCGAGAAATCGTACCGATGACATCATCAGCTTCAAACCCTTCTTTCGTATAAATCGGAATATTGAAAGCTTTTAACCCTTCATAAATTAATCCCATCTGAACGCGCATAGGGTCAGGCATAGCCTCTCGATTTGCCTTATATTCAACGTATTGCTCGGTTCTAAATGTATGATGAGAAACGTCAAATGCCACACCGATTGCATCAGGGTGTAAATTGTCATTTTTTAAGAGGTCAAAAATTGCTTTGAAAAAACCATACACAGCCCAAGTCGGTGTTCCATCTTTAGTTTTCATATTTGTACGTTCTAAAGCATAATATTGACGAAACGCTAAAGCATGACCATCAATTAAAATTAAAGTTTTTGACTCTCCCATTCATAATTCTCCCTATAGCCAAAATTTTCGCATAAAAACACCATTTTGGCAAATAAAAAGAGTGGGTAAAATTGCCCACTCTCTTTAGTATTTATTTTAGAAATTATGCACTGATTTCTTTTGTTTGCTCATCTTTTTTAGGAAGTTGAACAACTTCTGCATTCTTTCTGTTTTTTACCATATCGGCAGTTACAACAAATTTGTCAATATTTTCTTTTGTCGGTACGTCATACATAACATCAAGCATGATTTCTTCAACAATTGAACGTAATGCACGAGCACCAGTTTTACGTTTGATAGCCTCTTTAGCAATCAAATCAACGGCTTCAGGTTCAAATTCCAAATCAACACCATCCATTTTTAACAATGCTTGATATTGTTTTAGAACAGCATTTTTAGGTTCAGTCAAAATCATTTTCAAAGTTTTTTCATTCAACTGGTCTAAAACTGCATAAACAGGAACACGACCGATAAATTCAGGAATCAAACCGAATTTCAACAAATCTTCAGGTTGAAGTTTTTTCAACAATCTTACGGCATTTGCCTCCTTTTCAGCTTGGGACATTGCAGCTTTTGCTCCAAAGCCTACTGAATTACCAACACCGGCTCTTGCATCAACGATTTTTTCCAATCCGACAAAAGCACCACCAACGATGAACAAGATATTGCTTGTATCAATCTCAATAAATTCTTGATGAGGGTGTTTCCTACCACCTTGAGGAGGAACATGAGCAACAGTACCTTCAATCATTTTCAAAAGTGCCTGTTGGACACCTTCACCTGATACATCTCTTGTAATTGAAGTATTTTCACTCTTTCTTGAAATTTTATCAATTTCATCAATGTAGATGATACCGCGTTCAGCCTTAGCTGAATCAAATTCGGCATTTTGATACAATCTCAAAAGAATGTTTTCAACATCATCACCAACATAACCTGCCTCAGTCAATGTTGTAGCATCGGCTACAGCAAACGGAACATCAAGCATTTTTGCCAAAGTTTGAGCCAACAAAGTTTTACCTGAACCGGTTGGACCAACAAGCAAAATGTTAGATTTTTGAATTTCTACATTATCTTTGCCAGCCTCTTTGTTGTGTTTCAAACGTTTGTAGTGGTTATATACGGCAACTGACAATACTTTTTTAGCATCATCTTGCCCTACAATATATTGGTCTAAATATTCTTTAATTTCGTGTGGTTTTGGTATAGGCTTTTCACCTTTTTCAGGAGATTGCTCAGAACCATTGGATTCTTTATCTTTTGCTTCAAAAAATTCTTCATCCAAGATTTCATTACAAAGCTCAACACACTCATCGCAGATGTAAACTTCAGGACCTGCAATAAGTTTTTTTACTTGGTCTTGAGTTTTTCCGCAAAAAGAACATTTTAACTTGTCATCATTTTTTGGCATTTAATTATATCTCCAAATTTTAATTATTTAACAACGTCACGAGAAATGACTTTATCAATCATACCATATTCTAAAGCTTCCTGAGGAGTCATAATATAGTCTCTGTCAGTATCTTTTTCAATTTTCTTGATAGATTGACCTGTATTAGAAGCCAAAATTTCATTTAATGATTTTTTGATTCTAATAATTTCAGCAGCTTGGATTTCGATATCAGTTGCTTGACCTTGAGCACCACCAAGAGGTTGGTGAATCAACACTCTTGAGTGAGGTAGAGCCATTCTCTTACCTTTAGTGCCTGAAGATAGCAAGAATGCACCCATTGATGCTGCTTGACCAAGACAAATTGTAGAAACATCTGCTCTGATATGCTGCATAGTATCATAAATCGCGAAACCTGCAGTTACACTGCCACCAGGGCTGTTGATATATAACATAATGTCTTTTTCAGGATTTTCACTATCAAGTAACAACAATTGAGCAACAACAAGGTTTGCTACCATATCATCAATTGCAGTTCCCAAAAAGATGATTCTTTCTCTTAACAATCTTGAGAAGATGTCGAAAGACCTTTCACCTCTGCTAGATTGTTCAATAACTACAGGTACAAAACTCATGATTTAATTCCCTTTCTTATTTATTAAATATTATAACTGTATTTTATTAAGCTTCCACTTTTTGTTCTTCAGGTTTTACTTCAACATATTCAATGTTGTTGTTTTCTAGCAAGAACTCTCTAACTTTATCATTAACGATTTGTTGAGATAAAGAAGACAAGAAGTCAGGATTTTGACCGAATTGTTTCAACAATTCTTGAGGTCCTACACCGTAAGCCCCAGCCATTTGACCGATTTTGTTTTGGAAATCTGCTTGTTCAACTTTAACATCAGCTTCTTTAGAAATTTTATCAATGATTAAAGAATTTTTAATTCTTGTTGTAGCATCATCAACCATATTCTTTTCAAAATCGTCACCTTGAGATTTTACAAAGGTATCCCAGTCAATACCTTGATATTGTAATCTTTGTTTATAATCAGCTTTTAATGATTCGATTTCTCTATCAATCATACCTTGAGGAATTTCAACAGATGAAGAATCAATAACTGTTTTGAATACAGCGTTTTCAGCGTTCATTTTTTTGATATTTTCTCTTTGAGTTTCAATATAAGATTTGATATCAGCTTTTAACTCATCAACTGTTTGGAATTTACTGTTCTTTTGAACAAATTCATCGGTCAACTCAGGCATAACTCTTTGCTTAATTTCGTTAATTTTAATAGAGAAAGTTGCAGGTTGACCTTTCAATTTTTCATCATGGTATTCTTCAGGGAATGTTACTTGAATGTCAAATTCATCTTTGATATTGTGACCAACTAAATGTTCAGCAAACCCAGGGATAAAGTTTGAATTACCCAAATCTAAAGCATAACCTTTAGCAGCTCCACCTTGGATTGGTTCACCGTTGCAAGTACCTTCAAAATCAAATACAACTGTATCTGTATTGTTTGATGGTCTATCTAAAACTAATTCCATAGAAGCATGTTGAGTTAAGAAACCGTTTAGAGCTTTATCAAAAGCATCATCGTCAGCTGCTGGAACTTCAACTTTTACGTTTAAACCTTTAAAATCACCCAATTTAACCTCAGGTCTTGTTTCAACTTCAAAAGTAACTTGAACATCCTTACCTGATTCAAATTTGTAATCAGTTATAGCAGGTTGAGTAATCACATCCAGTTTATTGTCATAGATTGCTTGACCCAAATATTTTGGTAGTAACATTTCCAAAGCTTCCTGTTGGATTCTGTCAACACCTACATGTCTTTCAACAACCGCTCTTGGAGCTTTACCTTTTCTAAAACCGTCTACATTGATATATTGAGCAATTTTGTTTGCTGCTGAGTTGTATGCGCTTGCTGCTTCTTTTGCAGGAATAGTCATACTAATACTTACTACGTTGTCTTTTACGTTTGTTAATGTTGTTTCCATTTCTAATATCCTTTATTATTTACACATGTATCTTGTTAAATCTTACCGCAAAAAATAATAAAATCAACTCATACAAATGGATTACAAGGTTGATTTACACAAATTCAAATTTAACTTGCACGAAAAACATTTTTGTGATTAAATCCAAGTATAGTCAGGTAGATTCCTCTATAACCTGCCTAAGGTAAATCAACAAGCGGCGGTTGAATTGCCGAAAATTCAAATAACACAAGAAAAAGAAGGAAAAACAAAAATGTTAAAAATCAGATTAAAAAGATTGGGCGCTAAGAAAAACCCTACATACAGAATTATCGTTATCAACTCAACTACAAAAAGAGAAGGTCGACCAATCCAAGAATTAGGTCATTACAATCCAAAAACTAAAGAAATGAAATTTGACAAAGCTACAGCTTTGGAATGGATTTCTAAAGGTGCTCAACCTACTGAAACAGTTGCATACTTAATCAAAAACTGCAATGAAGACGGTACTTTGAACTATGTAAAAAAAGAAACAGTTAAACTTTCTAAAAAAGCATTAGCTAAAAAACAAGCTGAAGAAGAAGCTGCAAAAGCTGCTGCCGAGGCTGCTGCTCAAGCAGAAGAAGCTCCTGCTGAAGCATAGTTTTCTGAAAGATTTTGAAAAAGAGTCCTTGTTAAAGGGCTCTTTTTTAATGCAATTAATGCGACTACATCAATTAAGTGCTATACCATTGGCATCTAGTCATGCTGAACTGCGGATTT
>DHMN01000035.1 GCA_002405805.1 Cyanobacteria bacterium UBA4641
GATTTTTTACCACGTCTCATAATTCTGTTAATGAATTTAGAGATATCAACACTATTATAAACTGGGTCTGCTAAAGGTATTCTTCTTGCAGGTTTAGAACGTCTAGACATTACTTCTTACCTCCTTTTCCCTTTGCATCTTTTTTAGCACCGTATTTAGAACGGCTTTGAGCTCTGTTAGCAACACCTGCAGTATCTAAAGTACCACGAACGATGTGATAACGAACACCAGGTAAATCCTTAACACGACCACCTCTGATTAGAACAACACTGTGTTCTTGTAAGTTGTGACCAATACCCGGAATATAAGAAGTTACTTCAAATCCGTTAGTTAATCTAACCCTTGCAACTTTTCTAAGTGCTGAGTTTGGTTTTTTAGGGGTTGTTGTATAAACCCTTGTGCATACTCCACGTCTTTGAGGACAATTCATCAAAGCCGGAGATTTTGTTTTGTCTTGTAGCTTTTTACGTTCAGAACGTACAAGCTGGTTAATAGTTGGCATAATTTCTCCTTTAATTTTACCAAATTCGCCCTACACAAGCATTCTTGGGAGCTTAGGCTTCGCGTCCCTGCTTTTTACTACTTATATTAACCGTCAAATCCAGCACGAAAATTTCGGCTAATATACAATATTATTAGACATCAACCAGACCTTTTTGTCAACATGGTGATTTTTTTAGAAGGCAAGAGGGCTAGAGGCTCGGAGGACAAGTCTATTTACTCTCATTCCGAACTTGTTTCGGAATCTCAAAATTAAGGGTCATTGTCACCCTGAACTTGATTCAGGGTCTCTAGCCAAACAAAGTAAACATTGTCATTCCGAAATAAATTCGGAATGACATAGACCGATGTGTTCAGTTAGAGATTCTGAATAGGATAAAATCTACGTCGCTACGCAACTTGATTTTTAATCCTTTCAGAATGACAATATAGAAACTGGTTAAGTAAATAGCTAGCTAGCTAGCTAGCCTTCCAGTCTTCTTGCCTTCTCTTGCAATGCCGAACTACACATTTCTATCAATAATATTTTTAGAAATCCAATAAACTCTCGGATAAATACCAAAAAGTGAAGTTATTGCTAAATATGCGATTAAACCAGTGATAAACAATTGAATAAGTGAGTAATCAAGCAATAGCGGACGGTTGAAGAAAAACGCGATTTGTGCAACCAAATAATTAATAAACGGAATATAAGAAAGAAATTTCAAAATCAGTCCTAAACCCATTGCTAAAATAAAATAGAACAACGATATAAAAATCGATTGCATTGCATTGTATCTCAAAAAGCGAGATGGGGTCTTTTTTCTGAAATACATAACAACTAGCACAATCATTCCGCCCCAACCTGCAGTGATATAAGAAATACATGAAAACAGTCTGTCTAAGATTCCTATAGAATCACGCATTACACTTCTCCACGAACAGACTTAACATAATCATCTACAACTTGGCTATATATCAAACGATATTCATCATTATCAGGTGCTATACCGATTGAAGCACGGTATGATGAAATTGCTTGTTCGATATCTTTATCCAAATAATGAGCGTTACCTAATAACATATAAGTTTCAGCATTGTTAGGTTCAACTCTCAAAGCCTTTCTATATAGTTCAATTGCCTCTTTTACTCTGTTTTGAGTAGAATAAAAGTTTGCTAACAAAATATATGCATTTGGTTGTTTTGGAGCAAATTCGATTGCTTTTTTATACATTGTCTCAGCCTCAGCATATTTTTTGAACTCGGTTAATGAAATTGCATAAGATATAAAAATTCTATACTTATCATCTGTCATTGAAAGTGCTTTGTCGTAGTATAAATAAGCCTCTTTTTCTTCTTTCATAAGAGTCAGTGCGTTTGCGATACAAACTGCAACAAGCTCGTTATCAGGATTCAATACAAAAACTTTTTTGAATAATTTCAACGCAGTTTTATAATCAAACAATTTGAAACAAACATTACCCATATCAATCAAGGCATTAACATTTTCAGGGTCTAGCGAAAGTGCCTTTTCATAATATGCTTTAGCCTCAACGTAGTCTTCAATATCTTGATATAAAAGTGCGATTGCGTTATAAATTTCAGGATTTGATGAGTTTAAGTCAATCGCTCTGTTATAGTAGAATAGCGCCTTTGAGAAATTTTTCCATTCAGCAAAAACATTTCCGATATTGTAATATATCAAAAAGTTTTTCGGATTGATTTCCAGTGCTTTATTGTAATAAGATAGAGATTTTCTGAAATCTCTTTCATAGAACCACATTGTACCCATTCCGACAAGTGCCTGAACATCATCAGGTTTGATAGCCAAAAGACTGTCCAAAACTGACATAACTTTGTCATAATCTTTTTGCATCATATAAAGCTCAGACAATTTGTGATAATTTTCTATAACATTAGGCTCTTTTGCCATTTTAACGACAAGTTCGTTAATCTTCTCATTTAAACTCATATTTTCCATGTCCTCATTGTAGCCTATTACGATAATTTTGTAAATCGTTTTACAGAAATTAATATTGTGTGGGAAATTTGGGCTCTGATTCAAATTTGAACACCCCTCACCCTAGGCGAGGGAAAAGTGGTATAGTCATTCTGAACTTGATTCAGAATCTTTTTAATAATCAATATTTGTCATTTATAATATTTGTTAAATTATTAATATGGAAAAGAACCTGAAACAAGTTCAGGGTGACATAGTTCTTTCTTGTTCAGTTAGAGATTCTGAATAGGATAAAATCTACGTCGCTACGCAACTTGATTTTTAATCCTTTCAGAATGACAATATTAAATATACTCTCCTCCGGACTTCTGAAACATCTACCTACGCATCAAAAAAGCTCGCGGATGACCGCGAGCTTTGCATATTGTATTGTTTATCCTTAACCTTGACCTGTGTAGTTTGGAGCGAGGTTCTTTGCATCTGCTTGTTCCATTTTCTTGCAAGCTTCGTAATCTTGCTGTGCAATTTGGATTTGAGATTCCAAAGAATCCTTTTCTGTTTGCAACATTTCTTCTTCGTCTTTCAATGGTTCCAATTGAGTTTCTCTCAACATTTCAAAGTTGTCTGAAACTTGTTGTTTCATTTGAGAAATCCATTGTTCATTATATGCACCAATTGTAGTTGAACCTTGAGTATACATTGATGACCAGTTATTGTATTTTTGTGTATCCTCTGCTGATAATGTACCGCCACTTGCAATTGTTTGTTGTAAAGCTTGGAATGCTGATTGGTCACCGCCTAAGATTTGACCTAATGCACTTTGCTTAGCCATCATACCTTGTGCAGCAACTGCATTTAATTGTGCTTGTTCTTGTCTTTGTAAATTCTTTTCCATTTCGGATACGTCGCGGGTTGCTCGTCTCAGTCTAGACTGGACGCGCATCATTTGAGCTTGGAGTTGTCTAACTCGCCTGCCCGCAGCTAATTTTCCGAATGCGCCTAATAAGAAACCCATTGTCCTCGTATCCTTGTGTTTAGTGTCCTCGTATTTATATAAAGTATTTCTGTTTTTGATAATTGCCTTTTTTGAGTTCTCATGTTACGAAATGTTACGAAAACGTTTAACATTATTATATATCGCTTTATATACATGAGTATCTATCCCAGTATTTACGCATACATGAGAAAGTTGCTCAGTTAGTTGAACAGTTGAAATAATTAATTGTTTTTTGTATTATTTAAGGGTTTTATCAGACAAAAACAGGTGAAAATACATGCTAAAGAAGTTTTTCAATCCAAAAACGATTATATTTACGGCTCTTGCTGTCTTTATATTATTATTAATACCTAAAATTACAGGGTTGTTAATGATATTATTCGCATCATTTGTAATTGCAGCCGCATTAAATCCTTTTGTAAACAAAGTTCAAGAAAAAATCAAAAACAGAGCTGCAGCATCATCAATCATTGTATTATCAGCGATTGTGGCATTGTTTGCGTTGATTTTACCTATTATTATAATGTGTTTTAAAGAAATCGAGTTGTTTATTGCAATCATGCCTCAAAAGGCTGCAAACTTGTACAGCTTTATTACTAATACTAAGCTTTACGGTAGAACATTACTCGATATTATTCCTGTTGATAATATTACAAACGCATCATCTGATATTGCGCAAAACGTATTAAACCAATCTATGAATATCACAGTGGCAGCAGCTCAAGGTATATTTATTACCTTAGCGTTGACGATGTTTGTATATTATATATTGGTTGATAAAGTTTATTTGAGAGAAAAGTTTTTGGAATTTTTCCCACCTGCAATGAAAGAAAAGGCAGGATGTATACTATATAATATTACATCTAAGGTTGGTAGTTATGTCAGAGCGCAAACCATTTCAATGATTTTAGTTGGTGTAATGATTACGATTGTGGTTGCATTACTTGGAATTGAATATCCGATTTTGTTAGGTTTAATTGCTGGTATTTGTGAAATTATTCCTGTATTAGGACCTACGATTGCAATTTCTGTGATTATCGCATTAGCTTTTCCTTTAGGATGGGTGAAAGTTATCATTGCAGTTGTGTTATTTTTGACTATTCAACAAGTCAACAATTATGTAATTCGTCCGTTTCTGTTTGGCAAATTCATGAAACTACATCCAATAAGCATTTTGGTTGCATTGTTTGTGGCAGAACAATTTTTGGGCATCTTCGGTGTAATTCTATCACCTGCAATTGCTGCAACTATCTGTGTATTGGTTGATGAGTTGTATTTAACCCCAATTAATGAGAAAGATACAGGTAATGAACTTGAACAACACAGCTAGCGAAGAACGCAACGAAATATTTTTATATGACAGAAAAATAAAAAAAGATGTAAATTTCAACATGTGGTTCTTTTTCCCTGGCCCTGAATCTTTTGCATTGTCGTCGTTAGGTTATTTGTGGTTGTATCGTGCAATTGACATGCTTGATGATATAAATATAGAGCGAGTTTACGACGATACAAAAACAACTGTTCTAATGAGAGACCGAATTGATTTAATCGGCATGTCGTTTACTTTTGATATGGATTTTCTTGCTATATTCAAATTTTTAGAGTGGAATAAGTTTGAGTTAAAAGCAAAAGAGCGTAAAGAGTCTGCTCCATTGATTTTTGCAGGTGGTCCTGTAATAACTTCAAATCCTACACCTTATAAAGAGTTTTTTGATTTTTTTATTATTGGCGACGGCGAAGATGCAAACTTAAAAGCTGTTGGAATTTGCAAAAAGTGTAAAGAAGAAGGCAAAACAAAGCAAGAGACCCTAAAAGAACTTGCAAATATAGAAGGGGTATATGTTCCAAGTCTAAATCAAACAACTGTCAAAAAGACTACAAAAAAGCTTACCGAGTGTGTATATACGCCAATTTTAAGTAATAAAGCATTTTTCCCTAATACTTTTATTCTTGAAGTTGAGCGCGGATGTGCCAACAGATGCGGCTTTTGTTTGGCATCATATATGAATTTGCCGATAAGATTTGTTGAATATGAAAAGATTATTGAGTCCATTGAACTTGGGCTTAAACATACTAATAAAATTGCACTACTTGGTGCTCAATTGACTTCACACCCACGGTTTAAGGATATTTGTAAATATATAGAAAACAAAATTGATAATGGGCAGAAAATCGAAATGAGTGTGTCTTCTCTTCGAGTGGATTCTTTTACGCCTGAAATTGTGAATACTCTTGTGAAAGCCGGACAGAAGAATTTGACCCTTGCGATTGAGGCAGGCAGTGAACGGCTTAGAAAAGTAATTAATAAAAATCTGACAGAAGAACAGATATTTAAAGCAATTGAAGTTGCGATAGAGTGTAATCTGCATGGGATGAAGTTTTACGGAATGATTGGACTTCCGACTGAGACGATGGAAGATTTGGAAGAAATTATAAATCTATGCAAGCGAATAAAAGCGAAATTCAAAAAGTTTGAGATATCGTTTGGGTTTTCGACTTTTGTGCCAAAAGCGAACACTCCGTTTCAGTGGTTTGGACGAGAAGATGAAAAGTCTTTAGAAAAGAAATCAAAATATTTGCAAAAAGAACTCCATAAACTAGGGATTCAATCAAGTGTATCAAGTGTAAAATGGGATTATTGTCAGGCATTGACTTCTCGCGGCGATGAAAACTTGACAGATTATTTGATTGAGGTCTACAAACTTGGTGGAAAGCTTGGGGCTTTCAAAAAAGCTGCAAAAGAATTTAAAATTGATACCGATTATTATGCAACACAGGATTATGGCTACGAAAAAACTCTTCCTTGGAATTTTATAGACATCCGCCCCGGAAAAGATTTTTTGATTAAAGAAAACCAAAGGTTGATTAGTATTAAGTAAGGTTATATGCATAATTGTCACTTTGAACTAGTTTCAGAGTCTCAAATTTAACTAGTTGAAACTATGTCATTCCGAACTCGTTTCGGAATCCTTTCAATAATCGTGATTTATCAATAGTAACATTTGTTGAATATTAATTATGGAAAAGATTCTGAATCAAGTTCAGAATGACAGTGTTTTATTTCGCTCTAGCTCAATGGTTTGTTTTATAAACCTATTTGCTATTCAGGAATAACAAATTCATGCTGATAGCAATTAGGTTTAGACATGTTTAATAATACTTTTTCCTTGCCGTTTTCTATTTTTACGACATAACATTTTGTTACAGATACCCTGTTTTTAAGTAATAGTCCTGAGTAATCAACTATTTCTCGTGGTGTATTAGCACTAAAAATTTTTGCAGAGGCTGAACCTTTACATTTGACGCTAGAAACCTTGCCATTTTTATATTCCATACATTCAGACATTGTTCTAAATTTGTAAGCGGCTGGATTTTCAGCTCCCACAACCTTGAATTCGCAAGTTGTATTTACTCTGGTTCCTAGTTTATTTGTTTCCCATAATGTTTTTGGCTCTTTATCACAAGAAAAATAACCTTTAATTTCAGGTTTTACCTTGTTTTTAGTTTCAGGTGTAGCAGTTTGTTTGCATGTCGGCAAAGTTCCACATCCACAAGTCTTACCTGCGCATGGGTCAATTCTGCGTTGAGTTTGTACTGTTCCATCCGAAGTTGTTGCAGATTTAACAATATTTACTGACGATATTGTTAAACCGATAAATATAGCTGCTAAAACAAGATGTTTAATTTTTATAGACATATAAATCCTCCTTATTGTGGTATGTAATCTGAGTAAACCAAACTTGCCCATTGTTCAAAATAGCTGATTTGGGTCGCACTGCCTGTTCTGATAAATATTTTTGGTAATTTATCCGCAGGAATATCCAATGCTCCGCAAATTGCAGCCTGAATGACCTCAGGGTGAGTAACTATGATAATTCTGTTTCCGATATTTTCTGCCACAAGTCTGTCTATGACCTTTTTAGTCCTCGCAATAAAAGCGGTTGAGCCTTCAGCGTTAGCGACTGTTTTTTCATCAGGATATTTTAATATTCGTTCTAAGCCATCTGGATATTTATCAAGAATTTGTGAAAAGGTTAATCCGTTCCAATCACCACATTCTCTTGTTTTTAGGTCATCTACTACAACATAATCTTTTTTGAAGACTTTAGACACCATCATCGCTGATTGCATTGTCCTAACTGATGGAGATGTGTAAATGACGTCATTTTTTACACCACGCGCTTTCAAATATTTTGCCATATTCTCCATTTCTTCAACTCCAAGTTCAGACAATGGAGGATAATTTTCCGCATCAGAAAATCTGCCTTCTTCTGAATAAATTGTTGCCCCATGGCAAATGAACGTTACTTTACATTTTCTGCTAAAATACATAGATAACCACCTTTTTGTATATTATTATAACACATATTTTGTTTTTGCGGTAGTATAGATAGAGGAAAAGGAGAGTTTTTATGAAGGGAAAAGCATTCAAATTTGGAGACAACATTTCAACAGACCACATTGCCCCTGGTAGGTTATATCACTTGAGGTCAAATTTGCCTGAGTTTGCAAAACACGTACTGGAAGATGCTGATGAGACTTTTGCATCAAGAATGAAAAAAGGTGATTTTGTTGTCGCAGGTTCAAATTTTGGATTGGGTTCTTCAAGAGAACATGCTCCTTTGATTATGAAAATATCAGGTGTTGGTGCAGTTTTAGCCAAATCTTTTGCAAGAATTTTTTATAGAAATGCTATAAATATCGGCTTGTTGGCTATTGAATGCGACACGGATTCAATAGATGATGGTGATGAATTAGAACTTGATATAGAAAAAGGTGTTATCACTAACCTTACAAATGGTTCAATTATCCAAATAGAGCCACTTCCGCCTGTTATGATTAAACTGTTGAAAGATGGCGGTTTGGTTGAACACATCAAGAAAAACGGTGATTTCAAGCTTACAGACTAGTTGAAATATCTTAATATATTGAATTTTAGAGATAAATATTATATTCTGTTATATACAAGTATCAGATAAGGGGAGAAAACATGAATATCCAAGAGCGCATGGACAGTATAAATGGCGTAATTAAAAATATAGCAGACTTTATCCAAAGTCATGAAGAGATAAAACTGGATTTTAACGAGTATTTAAGAACAATCGGAGCTAACTCAAGAGGCAATGTCCCACTACAAACAGCTTGTTTTAGCTACATTTTGGAAAGAAATTTGGGTGAAGATTTAAAAAGTATTCCTCAACTTTATCTTGAAAATACAAAAGGTTTAGATAAAGAAACAAAAGAAATCGTTGAAGCAATCGACAATTCAATTTCTTCTGTTTTTGAAATTAAAAAGGTTACAAAGACAGGTTTTGACCTTTTAAATATAGTAAACGAAAGAAGATATTTGATTACATCATTGATGAAAATGACAGCGTTCAGAGGGTTAGGTTCAGGTGATTACATTATCGCAAGAATTGTAAACATCAACGGCGATTACTTCTTGTTAGAAATTTCCGGGGTTTTACCTGCAACTAAAAAAGATGATGCATATAGATTTGCGGTTGCTAAAATTATCCAAAACCCTGAGTTGGTATATTTAGATAACCCTGAAAAACAAAAAGAAATCGAAGACGATGTTGCAGACATTTATCAAAAATTTGTAGATTTCTTCGGCACAACAGAAATTATTACAACAAATAAACATGCTGATGAATTAATCGGTATGTTCAATGATTACGCGGAAGACGGCACAAAAGTAGATTATAAAGACCTGATTGTTGAGCCTGAGGAATATAAATTCTTCAACGTAAGCGAATTTAATAATTCTTATGACAATTTCTTGGAAAATTCTCTTGGTGGATTTTCTGCTCACAAAGAAACCTACGATGTAGGTATTATTTATGATAAAGAGTTGGGCTTATATGCCATTCCGTTCTATGGCACATTTAACAAGATTTTTGAAGTTAAAGATTATACAAAAGTTCTTAATTTTGATTCTTGTATCAAATATTTCCTTGAAAATGAAAAATATTCAGCAAATTTAATCCGTATGGTTGCTGATAAGCATAAAAACTTCATGAAAATTGTTAATGCAGTGTTGGGCAAAAACTATACATTAGAAGAATTGTTGAAAAAATATAAACGCAGATATGTTTCAAACAAAATCATATCTTCAACAACTGTTTTGTATCGTTCAAATGCCTTTTCTAACACATTAGGAATCATTGAGGATAACGAAAACAAACCTCAAATTGACACAACTAAAAAAATCGGCAGAAATGACCCATGTCCTTGTGGTAGCGGCAAAAAATACAAAAAATGTTGTGGTGCAGCAGTTTTACAAAACTAATAATATAAAATAGCAAGATGATTAAGCAGATAAAATTAAAAGATTACATTTTAA
Organism: Cyanobacteria bacterium UBA4641; assembly: GCA_002405805.1. Lineage (GTDB taxonomy): Bacteria > Cyanobacteriota > Vampirovibrionia > Gastranaerophilales > Gastranaerophilaceae > Zag111. The sequence goes on from DHMN01000035.1 coordinate 9,784, forward strand.
TAGATGAGCTTTGCGCAAATTTCGACAACAGATTAAACATAATCACAGGTGAAACAGGCGCAGGGAAAAGTATTATCTTGAATGCAATCGATTTAGTTTTTTCTTCAAGAGTATCAAAAGACGTAATAAAGACAGGTTGCGACAAAGCAAGTATTGAAATTACGCTTGAAAATACCAAGCATGATTTGTCAAAATTGTTTGAGGAAAACGGTATAGATAACCTTGGCTCAGAAATAATCATCTCAAAAGAAATCACGCAAAGTTCTGTTCGCTCAAGAATCAACGGTACTCTTGTTAATCAAGAATTGTTGAAAAATTTGCGAACTCTGTTTGTTGATATTCATTCTCAACATCAGACATATACTTTCTTACAGCCTCAATATCATATCAATTTACTTGATTCTTACGGCAGGGAAGATTATGGCGCATTGTTAGATGAATACAAGTCAAAATTTGGTGAATATCAAACTCTATTAACTGCACTTGAAACTGCAAAGAGTTCGGCTAATGTTACAGAGTCTCAAATTGACTTTTTGAAATTTCAAATAAATGAAATCGAAGAGGCAAATATTCAAAGCGTTACGGAAGAGGATGAATTAAACCAAGAGCTTGAGGTTTTGGAAAATGCCGAAAAACTAAAAGAACTCACCGGAAGTTCTTATTGGGCAATAAATGGGGATGATGGCTCAATTCTTGAGGCTCTTGCAAAAATAAAAGTTGACCTGTCTAAGGCTGCAGGATTTGATTCAAGTCTTGAAGAAGTTAATCAGCAGTTTGTTGATGCGGTTGAGAATTTGAAAGATTTATCATCAACCCTTCGAGAATATAGTCAAAATCTTGAAAATGACACCGAAAGGCTAAATGAAATTCAAGAACGTCTATTTATTTTTGACAAATTAAAAAGAAAATACGGTGGAACGTTAGAATCAGTTTTGCAAAATTATGAGCAGTTTTCTAATGAACTTTCTACAATTGAATTTTCTACCAAAAATATTGATAAATTAGAACAAGAAATTTCAAAATCAAAAGCAGAATTAACTGAAATTGCCTCAAAAATTACTGAAAATCGTAGTAATTACGCTCAAGTTTTGTCCGTTTTGATTCAAGATAAACTTGGGGTATTGGAACTTCCAAAAGCCAGATTTGAAATTAAAATCACGCCTAAAGAACTTGGTGCAAATGGGGCTGATAACGTTGAATTTATGATTTCTACAAATGTTTCAGAAGACTTAAAACCATTGGCTAAAGTTGCATCAGGCGGTGAAATTTCAAGAGTCATGCTTGCTATAAAATCTATTTTTGCTCAAAATGATGATATTGATACCGTTATTTTTGATGAAATTGATACCGGAATTTCAGGCAAAGCTACTCAAAGCGTTGCTGATGAAATTGTTGAATTAAGCAAATCTCATCAGGTTATTGTAATTACTCACCAAGCAATAATCGCCTCAAAAGCCAATAAACACTTCTATGTTAGAAAATCGCAAGAAGATGAGACAAAAGTTGAAGTGTATGTTTTAACAGGAGATAATAGAATTAAGGCATTAGCGGAGCTTGCCGGTGGAACAATAAACGAACAATCAATCGAATTTGCAAAATCACTTTTAAATATTTAGTTAAGAAAGAAGGGAGTTTATATGAAATGTCCAAAATGTGGTTCAGAACTTGAGATTCTGAATATTTGCGACCTAACTGTACAGTTTTGCAAAGACTGTGGTGGAATGTGGATAAAATATCCAACGCTAAAGAAAATAGGCGAAATGCTTGGTTTAAAAAGCGAACTTATTAATCCTGCAGAAATGGTTAATATCAACGTGAAAGAGGCTCCACGCGAATGCCCTAGTTGTACTAAAACAATGGAAAAAGTTTATTTCAACGGAATTATCGTTGATAAATGTTCGGCATGTAACGGTACATGGTTTGATAATGGTGAACTTGCCAAGTATTTTAAACTATTTGCAAAAGGAAATATCGAAATTACCGATAACAAAACGTTTATCTCAAAATATTGCAAGGGGAATAAAGTACCAAAACAAGAGTACCAAGAGTTGGAAATTCAAAGTAAAGAACATGAAATACCAGCTTTTGCGATAAACGGCTTTATCGTTTTAGGGCTTTTGATTTTGTTTGCTATTGCTGTTTTGCCGTTTGCTTTTATCACACCGTTTATTGTTCCTGTCGTGATTGTTGCTGTTGTTTTCATTGTTGGCGGATTTAGAATTTTAAAACCTCAAGAGGCGCTTGCGCTGACAATTTTTGGTAAATATGTCGGAACTCTTCGCGGAGCAGGTTTTCACTGGGTTAATCCGTTTTCTATGAGTGCGACTCCGCTAACTACAATTTCGCTAAAAGCAATGACTCTTGATAATGGAAAACAAAAAATCAACGATGAATTGGGTAATCCGATTGAAGTTGGCATTATTGTAATTTGGGAAGTTGCGGATACAGCAAAGGCAATATTTAATGTAGATGATTACAAGACTTTTATTTCTGCGCAAAGCGATTCTGCATTGAGAAATATTGTCAGAATGTATCCTTATGATGCGCCGGAAGAGTCAGGGAAATCTTCTTTGCGCGGTGATAGTGCAGAAATTTCGGCAAAGTTGAAAGCCGAAATCCAAAGAAATGTCAAAGTTGCAGGGATAAATGTAGTGGATGCAAAAATAACTCACCTTGCTTATGCTCCTGAAATTGCTATTGCCATGCTCCAAAGACAACAAGCTGCTGCAGTTATTGATGCGAAAAAGACAATTGTTGAAGGTGCTGTCGGTATGGTAGAAATGGCATTAAACAGATTGACAGCTAATAATGTTGTTCAACTTGATGAATTGGAAAAAGCCAAGATGATAAATAATCTTCTTGTTACGTTGTGTAGTAACAAAGAGGCTCAACCTGTTATCAAAAATAATTTACATTAAGGATGTGGCGGAGCCGAAGGCTCCGCCATTTTTATATATAAAAA
>DHMN01000034.1 GCA_002405805.1 Cyanobacteria bacterium UBA4641
CTAAGTTCCTCCTTTGGTTCCGCCTTGACTAAATTATACTTTGTTGTATTTTGTGCTAAATCGTTAAATTTTAGACTATATTTAAATTACAGGCTTATGCCAAGTTTAACCTCAGAATTTTAAAGTACAATTTGGGACAGAAAAAGTATAATTTGGAGTACTTTTTGTCAATTCTGAAAATAAGCCTTTATTTCAAACACAAAGCCAATCTCTACCCCTTTTCCCTCTTTCTCATTCTTATATTAATATACAACCATACAGAAAGAACGCCAAACCGCCCAACAACTGTAATATGCAAAATATATCAAATTTTTCCATTTTAATTTCCTATTCCAAAACTTAAAAATTTAAGGCAGACTATATAAAATAGCCTGCCTTATTATTTATCCTTTAAAATGCGCTAATACAATCATTAACACAACTACTGCCACAGCAAAAATCAAGGTACTTAAAACTCCTGTTCCTTTTGTTTCCGAGTAACCTGTTTTTGGTGCGTGATTTGTTTCTTTTATATCATTTGACATTTTATTATTTCTCCTATTTTAAAAATCTTAAATATATGTATACCGTGCTAATTACAAGGGATATTGCTACAATCGCAACACCGTATTTTAAAAATCTCATAAATGAAATCGGATGACCTTCCTTGTTAGCATTTTCAGAAACTATAACGTTAGCAGCTGCGCCGATAATCGTCATGTTTCCACCAAGACAAGCGCCTAAAGACAATGCCCACCACAAAGGAAACGCATAAGCTTGTCCCATTGTTTTTTCAATTTCTACAATCATTGGAGCCATAGTTGCCGTGTATGGAATATTATCGATAATCCCTGAAATCACACCGGATGCCCACAATATAATCATTGAGGTTGCAGCCTGACTGCCTTGGGTAACTTTTAATATCCATTCAGCCATCAAGCGGATTCCGCCTGAAGCTTCCAAACCTCCGATAATTATAAACAAGCCGATGAAGAAAAATATTGTATTCCACTCAACGTCTTTTAAAATATCAGAAGGTTTTTCAAAGATTAGTAAAAATGCAGCACCAAGCATTGCAACTACACAAGTTTCAATGTGAATTACATCATGTAGCATAAAGCCCAAGATAACTAACGCCAAAACAACAGTTGAGCGAATCATTAAATTTTTATCAACAATTGAATGACTGTTATCTATCTGTGCAATTTCATTCATTTTATCCTCACTTGCAACGAGTTTCTTTCTAAAAATAAATGAAAGCAAACATAATACCACTACCATAATTACCAATACGACAGGGGTTAGTTCTTTCAAAAAGTCCATAAAAGATAATCCGCCGGCACTACCGATAATGATATTCGGAGGGTCACCAATCAAAGTAGCAGTTCCGCCAATGTTAGATGCAAATATTTCCGTCAACAAATATGGAATTGGGTCTACATCTAACTTTTTAGCAATTGCAAATGTAATCGGCATAATCAAAATAACTGTGGTTACGTTATCTAAAAAAGCACTTGTCACCGCAGTAAAAGCTCCTAGTGCAAATAAAATTCTAATCGGATGACCTTTTGTGAATTTTAACAACTCATTGGCTATCCAATTAAATACGCCACTACGCGTTGTAATTGAAACAATTACCATCATTGAAACGAGCAAAAATATCACATTAAAATCAATAAAATTGATAAAATAATGCGGATTAATTAAGCCGTTTACGAATTTTGTCTGACTAACCAAGCCCAATACAATGGTGATTGCTGCACCCAAAAGTGCAATTGTAACCTTTGGAATTTTTTCAAGTGCTATAAAAATATACGCAACAATCAATAATCCCGCAGATAGCATTACACTGTGAGAAGCTACAAAACTACTTAACATAAGATTTTCCTCTTTCAGCTATTGCACAAGCAATTGCAAGTGCTATTTCCATATCACAGTTATTATTAGATTTTTTCGGTAATGGTTTATCTTCTTCAATTTTTTCAGGGAAAAACTTGCCAATGAATCCGAGCACCTTAGTATTCAAATTCATTACAACAATCATTATTGAAATAAAGAAGTACACAACACCCATACCGATAATCATAAGAAGGATACCTTCTTTCCATAATTCGATATTCATATTAGTCTCCTATTTAATTGTAAAATTTCACAAATTGAGCAACACAATATAAGCGAAATGTGCGCCAAATTATTAAATAATTAGAATTAAAAAGAGATTACGGAGCCCTTGTACAGACCTCATTTCGCAGATATAGCGAAATTCTGTGCGATGCACTGTATAAAATTTTGTTATAATTTGATGCAAATATTTGAGCGACAATTTTTCGTTCTGTCGCAACTTTGTCTATATTTGAAATATTGTGTGAATTCTTTTTAAAATTAGCGGATGTTAATTCAGTGTTGTGAGAATTCGATGCAGCAATTTGAGATTCATTATCATCAGGAGACACCAAAACTTGATGAGGAACACTGATTGATTCTGAAACAACAGGTCGGTTGTCAAGGTTGAACGAACCTATATTAACGCCTGATTTGCAAACACCAAGAGTTACTAAAAAACATACAACTATAAAAAATATTTTGAAAAAATTTTTCACACGAGTATTCTAGCATAAATATTTAAAAATCAAGCATGCCCAACTGGGTAATAGTCAAAAATTTTACAAATAAAATTTAGAATTTATCAATAATAATTGCCAAACAGTAAAATTTGTCGGTATAGCAATGCCGACTTACAAAACAAACAAAATAATGTCATTCTGAAAGGATTAAAAATCAAGGAACGTAGTGACGTAGATTTTATCCTATTCAGAATCTATCAATGCTGATTAAAAAAATAGTAGGTCACCATGAACTAGTTTCAGGGTCTCTAATCGCACAAAAAGGTCTATGTCATTCCGAATTCATTTCGGAATCCTCTCAATAATCAGGTTTAGGCACATGTAACATTTGCTAAATTATAATTATGGAAAAGATTCTGAATCAAGTTCAGAATGACATAGACCTAAGTGTTCATTTAGAGATTCTAATAATAAAAAAATGTCGAAGAAGGGACTCGAACCCTCAAGGCGTGAACCACACGAACCTGAATCGTGCGCGTCTACCAATTCCGCCACTTCGACATCAATTTCTATTCAATTTGCACATCCACCGTCAGTTAGTTTGTGGCGGATGTTGTCTTCGACAACCCTCTCTCAAAACAATTCACAGGATTGTTTTGTTCGGCAGAGTGCCACTTCGACCTAAAAGCTTTTTTGTCCTACTCAATCTTAGAGCAACAACACAATAAATTATAAACAAAATTCAAAAATTTTCAAACTTTTATCTCATTGATTTAATCATTCGATATACAACTTTCAATTCATCTTGCGGAAGGTAATCGATATTGTTCTTTATATAATCTTTCATCGTAGTTTCATTCATTTCCAAATGTTGAAAATCAAACAAGTCCATCAAATCTATATTTAACGCATTGGCAATATCAAGCAAAGCGCGCGAGGGGAAAGTATCTCCACATTCAACATGGCTCAAATTTCTTTGGTCAATATTTGCAATTTCTGCCAATTGTTGTTGAGAAATTCCTTGTGACTTCCTCAACTCTTTTATTCTTTTTCCTAAAAGTTTTTTAATATCGTTCATAATGTCACCTATTAAAGGATAACTGTATATTTAACTCATTAAAACGATATATTTTGATTAATTATTGACATTTAGACAATTTATATAGTAAATTACAATATATACTGGTAAAAATTTTTAAATTTAGAAAATTTATGAGTAAAAAGGGTAAGAATTATGTCAAAGATTTATAGTTGGTCACAAAAATTTGCAAAAATGAAACAAGCTAAAATAAAATTCGCGTTTACTTTAGCAGAAGGTGCTACGCACGTAGATTCTCTACCAACCAAAGTGAGATTTGGTTTTACATTAGCGGAAGTTTTAATCACCCTTGGCATAATCGGTGTAGTTGCGGCAATGACGATTCCGACTCTTATGCAGAAATATTACGAAAAACAAACCGTTGCAAAATTAAAAGAGACATATTCAATACTTTCTCAAGCTTTAAAATCCGCAAGTCAAGAAGAAGGCTTGCCTGAAGAATGGGGATATGATTTTGCCAATAGAGTAGCTGCAGAAGGCGGAGCTGCTATTCTAAAAAAATATATCAAAGTAGCAACGGATTGCGGTGTTGATGACACCAAAGGAAATTGTTTTTATAATGGAGACTACAAAGCCCTAAATGACAGTGAACACTGGAATTTTTCAAAATCATCAGCAGAATATAAAATGACATTGTTAAATGGAACTGCAATTTACTTTCGTTTTGTTGACAAATCCGAAGGTAACGGCATGGTCATGTCTTTTAAAGTCGATACAAATGGTCCTGCAAAACCAAATACATTAGGAAGAGATTTATTTTTTATGAGATATTATGAAGGTAAAGGTTTATTATTAGTTGGGAATCCACAAATAGAATCGCCATATACTGAAAGTTGCCTTAACAAAACGCAATACGGTCAGGGATGTGCATATTATGTTGTAACTTTTGGCAACATGGATTATTTAAAAAAATAAATTTTTCATGCTATAACTTTAAAAAAAGGAGTTGGCATGGTTGTTATTAATATGTTTGAAATTGTTGAATTAAAAAAGCAAATTTACGAAAAATTTGGAGTAAAATTACACGTACATGATGCTTGTTATATGCAGTCATTTTCCTTTGATAACAAAGCTTCTGACGAATTGGTCGAATTTATTACAAACTATTTTAAACCGCAAAAATATCAAGTAATTTTTTCTCCTGACGGTTTATATTTTCATCTTGAGGATTTGAAATAATTCTTTATATTTTAAATAAATTTTGAACTTTTTATTTATCATAATCGTTATATGGATGTGTGTAATAAATAGGAGACTTGGCATGAAAAAGGTTTTATTCACTCTTATCACAACTATAGCTTTAACTTTCGCGACACAAGCAAGTTTTGCAGCACCAATGCCACCTGCTGGTGGGCATGGCGCACCTATGCATGGTGGAGTTTCTATGGGGCGTCCGCCAATGGGTAATCATTCACCATTAATGCGCCCACCGATGGGAGGAAGACCTGATATGGGTAGACCTCCAATGATTGGAGGAGGAGCAAGACCACCTATGATAGGAGGGGGCAGACAACTTCCGCCACCACCGCCTATGCACAGACCATATCGTCCGATAATACGACCGTATTATTCACCGTTTTACTACTCTTCTGTGTATTATCCCAGATACACAACATATTCTTATTACTACCCTACAGAATACGAAGGTGTAGCAATCACACCTGCAACAGCCGGAACTGTTGTTGTTCGTGATGATTATTCAGGAGTAAATACTGCTGCAAATGTAATTAATACAGCAGCAAACGTTGCGGCAACAATCAGATATCTGACTTGGTAAACATAAATGACAGAACGAAAAATTCTACTAAGACGAAATCCTTTTTTGATTTTTATACTAAGGTTCATTCCGGTAATATTTACCGGCAGTATTTTTTCGTTCCTTTTATATTTGCATAACGCATCCGCAGCAAAAGCGCTTTGTTGTTTATTTTTAGCAATCGCGATAATTATCGGTATAAAAAGTCTCAAAAATAACAACAAATATCTTGTATTTAAAGATGGCGAATTGACCATCTACCAAGGAAAAACAGTTACAACAATTTTTCAAAAAGATATAAAACAAATCAAAGAATTTCCATTATTTAAGATAATAATAATTGAACTATTCAATTCAGATAACGTTGAAGTGGTTAATTTTCATCTTGTAAAAAGTCTTGGCGCGAAGTTATATTTTTTAGTAAAAGCGAATTTATACAAATCATTTCCTGACAAGGGGAAAGTTTTTGAAGATGAATATGTAAAAATGTATTCAGAGTCAGACAAATTTCCTGAAAGTATTAAAAATATTGATGAAATAGGCAGGACGCAAACTATAATTTTTGCAACAATTGCGATAGTTTTAGGGATAATTCCGATAGGGTTTTCTTATGTGTCGGTTTTATGGCTGATTTCTGCACTTATGACGATTTTGAGTACAGGGATTTTTAGCAGTTTGAATGGAATGTAAGGGGGGCAATGTCTTTCAATTATATACTTTTACCCTCTCCTAGGGACACTAGCCGAACCAACGAGCAACGCGAGTTGTGTGAGACTGCGTGCCGTATGGCTGAGGGTTAGGGTGAGGGTGAGGGGTTATCCTTTCTTTTTCCATCACTCCGTCAGGGGTGCTTTTGGTGGCAAAAGCACCGCAAAACCACCGACACGCCAATGTTCACATCAAACTTAAAATTCGTACCGTAGCCGAATAACTCGTCACTTCATTCCTCAAACAAATTCGGCTTTTGTCGTTTACTCGTTTTGTTTGATTGTTCACTTTTGGCTATTGTCGGATTGTTGACCTATGTGTTGAATCGATTGTGGGGAAACTTCGTTTTTCCTACACTACTTCATTTTTATATTGTCATTCTGAAAGCTTAGAAAATTTGAGTGAGCGGTGTGAGCACATAATTTTCTTGCTAT
>DHMN01000014.1:0-8541 GCA_002405805.1 Cyanobacteria bacterium UBA4641
TTTTATTAAATATTTATTAATTCCAATTAATTTTTAATAATATTACTTTACAAATTACAAGGAGATTATATGAGTACAAATCATGGAAAATCAAAAAGTTATGCATTTACGCTCGCAGAAGTTTTGATAACATTAGGGATAATCGGTGTTGTAGCTGCCATGACAATACCTGTTTTGATGACGACTTTTGCAAAAAATAAAACAGAAACCCAATTAAAAGCTTTCTATTCTAAAATCAATCAAACGGTAAAAATGTCTATCGCAGATAACGGTGACCCTGAAGGCTGGGTTACTGCTAACAAATACTATACTTATGATGAAAATGTCGAATTTTTAAAAACTTACATTTTCCCTTATATGAAAAACTTGGGTTACGAAGATTGCACAGGCTCTGTTGGTCCGAGGGTTTGCATATATTTGATGGATGGAGGAATGATGTCTTTCAGAATTGATGGTAATGGCGGAGATATTTCTTATTTCACAAATATCGACAAAGAAAAAGTGCTGAATTATTACAAAAATAATGTTCCTATTTTGAATCGTCAGCGCTATGGTTTTACTTTTCAGTTTGCAAAGTTTGGCAAAAATCATGATGAGATATTATCGCAAAATTTTGTTGAACCTTATATTTATTTATGGCAAGGTTCGCGAGAACAATTGTTAAAAGGTCATGATTGGAGTTGCTATAAAGGTTGTACTATGTGTGCATATTGTACCAAGCTCATACAGTTGAACAGTTGGAAGATTCCAAAAGACTATCCTTGGTAATATTTTATGTACATTTACCCCCATTTGTAGTAGAATAGAGGTATGGAAAAGAAATGTTTATTTAGCGGAAAAAGTGTGAAAATCGGTCCTGATTCAGGATACGATAATTATATTATGGCTATTGAATCAAGCTGTGATGAAACGGCTTGTGCAATCGTAAAAAACGGTCGCGAAGTGATTTCAAATATCGTCGCATCTCAGATTAAAACTCACGAAAAATTCGGAGGGGTTATTCCTGAAATTGCAGCACGTGAGCACTTGGATTCAATAAATATCGTTGTACAAGAGGCTTTTGAACAATCAGGGATGAAACCTAAGCAAATTACAGCATTTGCAGGAACTGTAGGACCAGGATTGGTTGGTTGCCTGCTTGTTGGTCTAAACGCAACAAAAACATTGGCACTTGTTCATGATAAGCCATTTATCGGTGTAAATCATCTAAACGCACACCTTTGCGCTAATTATCTTGATACAGATTTAAAACCGCCATTTATGGCACTTTTAGTCAGCGGTGGGCACACTCAAATTATTGATGTTGAGTCTTACTCAAAACAAACGATTTTAGGGGAAACTATAGATGATGCCGTAGGTGAGGCTTATGATAAAGTTGCAAGACTTATCGGATTGCCATATCCGGGAGGTCCAAGACTTGACAAACTTGCTCAACAAGGCAATCCTCACGCTTATGAACTGCCTGAAGGTAAGGTTGATGGTTACAATTTTAGTTTTAGCGGACTAAAAACTGCAGTTTTGAGATTAGTTAAAAATCTAAAAAACGAATACTGCACAGAAGATAATCAAGAATTACCTGAAAATGTTGTAAAAGACATTTGTGCAAGTTTCCAAGAAGATGTTTCATCTACGTTAGTTAAAAAACTTAGAAAAGCCGCTAATCAAAGAGGTTACAAACAAATCGTAATCGCCGGTGGCGTTGCCGCAAATTCTGAAATCCGCAAAAAAGTTTTCGATTTAGAAAAAGAAGGTTTCAAAGTAAATGCACCTGCAATGAAATATTGTACAGATAATGCCTCTATGGTTGCATCTTGCGCTTATTTTAACACTAACACTTTTGATGATGTTGATGTTGAAGTATTTTCTCGAGTAAAATAGTTAGCAAAAATTTTTATTTACGAACTTATTATGTTTATGCAAATAAGCAATAATACCAACGCTCCGAATTTTAAAGGAGTTTTCGTAAAATATAATAGTTTTGACGAGATTAACACCGTTGCACGCATGCTAAAATATAACGGCTACACCAGACTTGGCTACAAAGATTGCTATGTTCCAAACGGCAAACATTTTTACATGCAGGAAAAAGCTCGTAAGTTAAGAAAAATTGGTCTAAAGGGTTATGAAAATGAATTTGGCGTGTTGAATTTTCCTTGGTTAAAGCAGGCATGTTTTATTGCGCCGCATAAAATTGAGCCTGACATGTGCAAAATGATTCAACGAATTTTACCTGATGCAAAACTTGATATGTTTGCGTAAATGAGTACCATAGACCATTGTGCTCTATTTGAGATTCCGAAATAAATTCGGAATGACTGAAACAAATGTCATTCTGAAAGCTTAGAAAATTTGTATGAGCTTTGCGAATACATAATTTTCTTGCTATTCAGAATCTATCAATGTTGATTAACTCTAAACCATTTATCACCTGCGATAAAGTAGGATGGCACACTAGCCCACCTTAAACAAAAAACCAGAGTCGATAAATTTTATCGACTCTAGTTCAACTTTTGATTTCTATTCAACTACTTAATATTTGAGAATGTCCAAGCATCAAATGTAGGAGCTTCTGTAATTTTCATTTCTTGCTTGTCTTCACCTGTACATTCATCGTCATGAGCGATTGGTTTGTACAATCTATTGTAGTATTCAATAACCATACGGTCTGAATTGAAGTAAGCCTCAGATGTTCTGATAGCTTGACGCATCAATCTAGCCCATTCCATTTTGTTATCATAGTATGTTGGAATGATTTGGTCTTCAATAATGCTCATTAAGCACTTATGGTCTTTCCAATGTCTTTCTTCCCAAGACATTTCATCATTGATTTCAGGGTATTCAATAGCATAACCGTTGATACCTGAGAAAGTACCTTCAACAGTCCAACCATCAAAGATTGATAAGTGAACTGCACCGTTAGCGTTAGCTGACATACCAGAAGTACCTGATGCCTCAAATGGTCTCAATGGAGTGTTCAACCATACATCAGTACCACGTTTCAACATGCCTGACAATTGAAGTTCATATCCAGGAAGAACAACAACATTTTTCAATGTGTGAGAACGATTCAACAATTTGTTAAACATCTCTTTACCCATAACATCATCTGGGTGGAATTTACCGGCAAAGATGATTTGAACTTTATTTTCATCTAACAATTTACCGATTCTGTCTTTATCCATCAAGATTAACCAAGCACGTTTGTAATCAGCAAATCTTCTTGCCCAAGTGATTGTCAATACATCAGGGTCGAATCTCTTACCTGCAACGTTTGCAATATATTTGAACAATTCTGCTTTCATTTCACGTTTTACGTCTAACAATTTTTGAGGGTCATTTTGAGCTTCTTTAACTCTCTTATCTTGCCAGTATTGAAGATTTACAGCGTTAGTGATGGCTCTGATTGGACATCTGCCATCAACCCATTCCCACATCTTGTTAGCAACAAGACCGTGTAATTGAGATACAGCGTTTGCAATTCTTGACATTCTCAATGCAGCAACTGTCAATGAGAAATTTTCACCACCCAAAGACACAGCTGTTTCACGAGATGCACCTGCAAAGAAACCGCCTTCTAACAATGTATCAACCCAGTGAACTTCGTTACCTGCAGCAACAGGTGTGTGAGTTGTAAATACTGTACGTTTTTTAACTTCGTTCAAGTCACCGTTGAATTGTCTCAACAATTCAAAAGCAGCAGGAAGAGCATGTCCTTCGTTCATGTGGATTACATCAAAGTTGTAACCAACTTTTTGAAGGATTCTGATACCTGCAATACCCAAAACTGTTTCTTGAGCAATTCTGATTTTTTCGTTACCATCATACAATTTGTATGAAATGCTCTTAGCCCAGTCACTGTTGCCATCAATATCTGTAGTCAACAAGTAAACAGGACAAGTCCCAAACAATTCTGGTTTAACTAAATAAGCTTTAACTTTAACTTTTTCACCAAAAACTTCAACTTCTGTTTCAGCATTGCAATCAGTTAGAAAATCATAATATTTTCTAATGTATGCAACTTCAACGTTTCCTGAATGGTCGATACGTTGGTCATAATAACCGTAAGACCATAACATTGTAACCCCTACCATAGGCATTTGCAGGTAACCTGCAGATAACATGTGTGAACCTGCCAAAAATCCTAAACCACCTGAATAGGTGCTTAGTGATTGGTCCATAGCTATTTCCATAGAAAAATACGCTACATTTGGTAATGCCATAATTTTTACCTCACTTCTTCTTATAACTTCTATACACTAAATTTTTCATGTACACATTTATATGTGCCCTGACATTGTAACATACAAAAAACAAATTGAACAGTACCCAAACGATAGGCATGGAAAATTTCATACGCACGTAAGTATTCGGGTTGGTTATAAAACTTTACAAAAAATTACTGTTTTTCTAACAAACTAAGGTCTACGTCATTCCGAACTGCGAATTTAAACACGGTGAGGGTTGCTGAGATTCAGCACATAGGTCTATGTCATTTCTCAGATGAAAAACTCAATCACCTATTCAAATTTCTTTTTCTGACCTTTGGTGTCGTAGTATGTTCCGTCTTTGTTCATCTGCTTGACATCCGGCAATGGAACATAGGTATGCGTTTTTTCATTCCATCTATAGTGCATTTTTTTCGATTCACTATAGTAAACATTGCCATTATATGTTGTTCTCAACCCTAATTTTTTCGCAGCATATTCTTTATTCAAATAGGCTTTTCCTTCTGAATTGCGGGCCTGAATACCTGTTTCATTGCCATCTTTATCTGTAGTTTGAGAAATTATTGAACCATCAGCGACTTTTGTTTCATATCGCCTTGAACCGTCTTTGCCAACATATTTTAAGTGTGGAACTTCTTCAAATTCACCAGTTTCTTCGTTATACGCCATGTGAACTTTTTTCTTTTCATCATAATAGATACCATCGCCCCAAGTATTGCGATAACCTGCATCTTTGGCTTTTTTATCTACATTTGAACCTTGTGATTCTTCCGCCTGCGCTCCTGTCGTTTGAGTCGAACCACCTGTTTTTGCCGCTGCACCTTTACCGTATTTTGCAGCCCAAGCATCTATTTGTTCTTGCGAATTGTTTTTATTTTCCAACTCGCCTTCAAGTTTTACTTCTGCCCCGACAAGCAAAAACTCAACACCATTTTTGGCAGTTTTTACTGTGTCAGGGTTATTTTCCTTAAATTTATCTTTTGCCTCTTGAATTTGTTCGGCAGTCGGATTTTCTATCCCTTTAGCCTGCAATGAACGTTTGATAATACCAGTGAAACTTTCATCCATTTGGACAGTATATGTAAATGTTTTATTTTCATCCTCAGCAGGTTTGTCATCTTTTACAACATCTGCAACCGCAACTTTTTCAGTATCGCTGTTTCCAAGTTCTAAGACATGAGAATAGAATGACTTCAAATCCTCCGCTTTAAGCTTAGAATTTTCATCGGCGCCTTTATTCAAATCGGTTGCCATGGCTTCAAATTCTTTATCTGAGATTTCTTTATTACTGTCAGAATCGTATTTTTTCACATTTGCAAGCATTTGTGCCAATTCTTTTGAATCAAGTTTATCATCTTTGGTTGTGTTGTATTTGTCAAAGATGAGGTTCATAGCCTTGTTATCTTCAATTGATTTGTCTTTTTTTACTCCGTTTTTAGAAACTTGAGAAAAATCAAAGCTTTTGCCATTAATTTTAAAATCTTCACTCATAAAAAATCCTCAATTAGCATAAAGCACACATTGCTTACATATTAATTAAGGATTTTTAGTATATAAAATTGATATATTTTTTATTTACTTGTTACATTTGTTTACACTGGTTTTTAGAATTAATTTTGTCTAAGAATTTAGTAAGAGCGATTTTAACATGTGAATAATTCAAACCGCCCTGCATATACGCAACATAAGGTGCTCGCATAGGTCCATCTGCGGAAAGTTCAATCGTAGAACCTTCAATAAATGTTCCGCCTGCCATAATAACTTGGTCTTCATACCCCGGAATATATTCAGGAATCGGCGTTACATAACCGTTGATTGGAGATAAGGATTGGATTGTTCTGCAAAATTCTTCTAAAGGTTCAGGAGCACCAAACGTAATATTTTGGATAATATCAGTACGTTTCTCGTTATATTTTGGAGAAGAATCATAACCGATTTCATCAAAGATTTTTGATGCTAAGATTGCACCTTTCACAGCATCTGCGACAACAGATGGCGCCATAAACAAACCTTGGAACATCAAACGGTGTTGATTAAACATTGCACCGCCTTCGCTACCTATTCCAGGAGCTGTTAATCTTGTTGCGGCACGCTCAACCAACAGTTCTTTACCTGCGATATAACCGCCAGCCTCAACAATTCCACCCCCAGGGTTTTTAATCAATGAACCCGCCATCAAATCTGCACCTACTTCTGTAGGTTCTTTAGAATCAACAAATTCACCATAGCAATTGTCGACAAAGCATATACAATTTGGATTTTTCGATTTTGCAACATTACAAATCTTTTCAATAGTTTCAATTGTCAAAGATTTTCGTGTTGAATACCCTTTTGAACGTTGAATCAAAACCATTGTAGTTGTGTCATCAACCATTTTTTCTAAAGTTTCAAAATCAATATCAGTTTCATTTAATAATGGAACTTCATCATACAAAACCCCATTACCGATAAGAGAAGAGCGTCTTGTTTCTTCATCCCCCATTGTTCCGATAACTTCTTGCATCGTATCATAAGGAGTACCAGCAACTGATAACAATTTATCACCGTATTTAAGATTTCCAAACAATGCACAAGCCAATGTATGAGTGCCTGATGCGAAATGTATTCTAACCAAAGCTTTTTCTGTTTTGAAAACCTGAGCGAAAACTTTATCTAACACTTCACGCCCCAAGTCGTCATGACCATAGCCTGAAACAGTGTAAAAATGCTCAGGAGCGACTCTGTTATCAATGAAAGCCTGCAAAACTTTTTCCTGATTCTCATCTCTGATTTCATCAATTATTTCAAATTGTTCTCTTAAATCTTTTTCCGCTTGTTTTATAATTTCTCTATTTGTAGCCATTTTTCAATCCTTTTCCTTCTATTTCAATGATATTACAAGCAGAATTAAATATAAAGTTCAAAATTTAAACAACAAAACCGCCAATATGTATAATTAAAATTCACATTAAATATATTTAAACTTTTTGTATGAAAAAAGTTTTACTTAGCGCTTTTATATTGGGATTACTGTGTTTGCCGACAATTTCATCCCAATACGGTCTGCACACTCCGCAAGAATTTAAAAACAATTTTGAATCCGAACAGGGTGAGCGAATTTTGTTCATCCTCGACTTTTCAAACAGTATGACAGAGCCTCTTGAAGGTTCGCGAAAAGTCGATTTGATGATTGACACAATGAAAGAAATTTTACCCAAAATTAACCCTAACGCTTGGGTTGGCTTGAGAATATATGGGCACAGAATGGGATTTACACCAATGGAAGCTTGCAGAGCATCCACCCTTGTCAGTCCGATTTTGAAAAATAACACACCTTATGTTGCCCAAACTCTACAAAGAGCAAAACCGCGCGGAATGACACCCATCACATATTCTTTAAAACAAGCCATAAAATATGATTTTATGGGATTTTCTGGCAAAAAACATATAATTTTACTAACTGATGGCGGTGAAAATTGTGATGAAAGCCCTTGCACATTTGTGATGAATTTAATCAAAATCAGAAGAGATGTTTCTATTGATGTAATCGCTTTCAACGTACAAAATGATGAGGATTTGGAGCAATTAAAATGTACCGCACTGGTGACAAGCGGAAAATTTTACAACGCCCAAACGGCTGCCGAATTATTAAACGGATTCAACAACTCAATTGACAGAGTCAAAAATGTTGAGGCAAAAATACTCATTCCAAAAGACTAAAATTGCCCACATGGCGAATAGAAACAAGGACTAAGCCATGTTTCCATATACGTGATTAGGAAAGGGGTAAAAATATGAAAAGATTTTTTGCATTATCAATTTTAGCACTTGCTATCAGCACAGGTATCAGCTATGTTGCGGTATCTCAAAACGTAATACCGCAAACTGTAGAAAGAAGCGGTTGCTGCTCACATCACGGCGGAGTTGCCTATTGTGGTAAAAGCGGATATTATATTTGTAGAGACGGCAGCCAAAGCCCAAGCTGCCGATGCAGATAAGAATTTGAGACGATAATACATTCAATTATGTCATTCTGAAAGGATTAAAAATTTTGTGGGCTTGTTAGCCCACCTGTAAAAATTCTGTCGGCTTTGTAAAGCCGACCTACAATCCTATCATGTCATTCCGAACTTGTTTCGGAATCTCAAATAGAACATATTACTCTTTTACAAAATTTGTAAAATTAGAGACCCTGAAACAAGTTCAGGGTGACAAGGTTGCACAATTTAACAATTCCTAGTGTGAAATTTAACAATGTGAAGAAATGTAAACACAAATTTTGATTAACCTAAAACATAAGCTATAAGGGCAATAGAGAAGAGAAGAGAAGAGAAGA
>DHMN01000014.1:8603-53892 GCA_002405805.1 Cyanobacteria bacterium UBA4641
GAGAAGAGAAGAGAAGAGAAGAGCTATAGCAAAAGATGAGTAAATATTGTTTTAATAAAAATAGATAGGGAAAATTAAGGAAAGGAAAATTTTATGCAAATAGGAAGTATTTGTTCAACCAACATGTATTCAATAATGAAAAATTCAAATCCAACAATGACATCATCAGGTGCTCCAACTCAGGATAAAAACTATTCAAAATATATTGAAGAATTTAACAAAATTCCTAAAAAGGCTAACAACTTTTTCTGGGGTGCTCAATTTATAGGAACCGGTTTGGGTGCATTAGGCGGACTTGTAGCAATGTCTAAAGGTCAACTTTTGACATCAGCAAGGCAAGCTACCATTATTGGAGCTGCTGCAGGCTGGTTTGTATCATTTTGTATAGGGTTAGCAAAAAAGCTGAAGTCATTGAAAAACAAAATAAATTAACTCAAGATTATATCAAATCTTTAGAAAAATAGTTTAATATGACATTAATTCTGCCACTTTCTACAAGCCTAAATTCTTATCAAACTTCATGAAATCAATAATTTCCAAAATCGAATTGATTTGTTTGTATATCGTATAATATTGTTCTGGGTCAAATAAAGTTCCTTCTGTTTCAACCTCAAAGAAATCCTTATTATTAGGCACGAACAAATAAACAAACCCACCAACAAACGCAGCAGCAATAGCATCATCCTTTGCATCCCCAATTGTATAATCAGCAAGAGAAAATGCTGAAGATACTTGATTTGCATCTAATCC
Organism: Cyanobacteria bacterium UBA4641; assembly: GCA_002405805.1. Lineage (GTDB taxonomy): Bacteria > Cyanobacteriota > Vampirovibrionia > Gastranaerophilales > Gastranaerophilaceae > Zag111. The sequence goes on from DHMN01000014.1 coordinate 9,354, forward strand.
TCCGCCCATCGTTGCCGCATATTTAAAATTATCACCAAGTTTGCACAGCCTATCCATAAAACCTGCAGTCAATAAATATCTTGCCTCGATTTGGTCTGTTGAATAAACTTTACGATTTTGCATAAACGCGATTGATTCTAACAATACCTCTTGAAATAAATTGTTCGGTTTTCTGCATTTGCCTGAAACTCCAACAATAGTTTGACAAGTAAAGGCTTTTTTCATTTGAATTTTTATAATCAAACCGCTAAAATCATAAACTCGTTTTAATCGAGTTTTACCACTATATGACCTGCTAGCTTCAGTATGATACATGCTACATTCATTTATTAAGAAATTACAACCTTTATATAAACCAACAATTACGTCATCGTCAGATTTACCTTCTGCCGCCGGATATAGCCCCCAATCTTGGATATCACCATAAGGAATTGCGTTTTTCTTATCGGAAAAATACAAATTTCCAAAGAGCAACAAGATTTTTGAAGTTATTTCTTTTTTTAAAGTTTTTTTAAACTGCACTTCTAAAGACCAAACATAAAGAGCCGGAAGAAATGCAATAACAACAAAAATCAAACCAAGCATATTATCTTGGACTAACAAATATCCGCCAATAAGTAAAAATAAAATACCGACCACAACCGAAACATACCTCTGAAACTCAATACTTGCACGTTTCTTTTCAAACGGAGTAACAATCGGTTTTATTTTTTGTTCATAAAAATCATTAAATTCTTGTTGTTGCAACTTAACCATAATAACCCTCTAAAATTTCAGTAACTCAGTTGTTCTTATGTCATATCTTCAGCTTTTCTATGCCCTCAACAGGTATCTAAAACTTTTTTTAAAGACTCTACCAACCTCAATTACTATAATAATTGATATAACGAAAATTTACAAGATTAAACATTGCTATTTTTGAGATTTTATGCTTACGAGCCTTATAGTTAGGATATTTCAGAGGTTTAAAAATATTTTGTATTAAGAGACAAACAATGAATATATTGTCAATCTTAAAGCTAAGAAAAATTGTATGAGCTTTGCGAATAGGAACATGTGGCGTCCTGAAATTATCTCAATAGGGAGGGTCACCTAAAAAAATCAATGTCAGTTTAGTAAAGCCGACCTACATTTTTAGTCCGCCATCATGACCTCTTGTCTTCCTGCACTTTATTCCTTGCTAATCAACAGAGAAAATTTCTCTAATATCATCCATTGTAAGTGATTTTGTAATATTTCTGTCAACAGAAATTACGCTATCAACAAGGTTACGCTTGATTGTTTTAAGTTTTTGAATCTTTTCTTCAACCGTATTTTTTGTAATAAGTCTATAAACAAATACCTTCTTAGTTTGTCCGATACGATAAGCACGGTCTGTAGCTTGGTCTTCAACAGCAGGGTTCCACCAAGGGTCATAGTGAATTACATAATCCGCACCGGTCAAGTTCAAACCTGTACCACCGGCTTTCAAACTGATTAAGAAAATCGGTATTGTTGGGTCAGAATTAAATCTTTCAACTGCACCTTGACGGTCTTTTGTTTTACCTGTCAAGTATTCATACTTAATACCTGATTTTTCAAGCCAAACTTTGATAATATCCAACATATCCACAAATTGGCTGAACAACAAAATTCTATGTTTTTCTGCAATAATTTCTTCCAACATTGATTTAAGTTTTTCAAACTTACCTGATGAAATAACGTTTTTAACATTATTTTTATCATACAATCTTGGGTGACAGCAGATTTGACGCATTCTAAGAAGTGCTGAGAAAATAGACAACCTGCTCTTTTCAAGTCCGTTTTGCTCAATAGATTTGAACAATTCTTCTTTTGTACTGTCAAGGACCTGTAAGTAAAAATCTCTTTGGTCGTCTGTCAATTCGCAGTATGCAATGTTTTCAACCTTGTCAGGCAAATCTTTTGCAACATCTCGTTTCATACGGCGTAAGATAAACGGATAAATCTGCAATTTCAAACGTTTTTCAACAATTTTGTCCTGACGCTCCATAATCGGATTTACATATCTTGAATTGAAATCCGCCATTGTAAACAAGAACCCCGGCATCAAGAAATCAAACACAGACCACAATTCTTCAAGTTTATTTTCAATCGGAGTACCTGAAAGTGCCAATTTGTGTTGAGAGTTCAATTGTTTAACAGCTTGTGCTGTTTGAGATGTAGCGTTTTTGATATTTTGAGATTCATCCAAAATTATATAGCGGAAATTAACATCTTTTAATTTTGCAATATCACGTCTAACCAAAGCATAACTTGTAATTACAACATCATACTCAGGAATTTTCTTAAAGAATTGCTTTCTTTCTCCACCTTGCAACTTCAAACAAGATAGAGTCGGTGCAAATTTTTGAATTTCAGATTCCCAGTTAAATACAACCGTTGTCGGTGCAATAACAAGGGTAGGCATTGGCCCGTCTTCTTCTTTAGCCTTTTGCAAAACCGTCAAAGCCTGCAAAGTTTTACCAAGCCCCATATCATCAGCCAAAATACCGTTCAAACCGTATTTGTACATGAACCACAACCAGCCAAAACCTTTCATCTGGTATTCACGGAACTCAGCATTTATACCTTTTGGCAAAGTAAGTTCTTCAACGGTAGAAAACGTTGACATTTGTTCCCAGAAAGTTTTAAATCTGTCACTTAAAATAAGTTCTGCACCAAGGTTTTTCAACTCATTAATTAAACCTGCACGGTATGTTTTTACGGTAAATCTGTTATCAGGATTTCTATAAACATCAAATGAATTGAACGACCTCATCATTGAATAAATATTTTGAGCAGGATATTCTACAAACCCTAAACTTCTTATACGTGCATATTTTTCACCACTTTGAATAGTTTCATAAATTTCATCAAAGTTGATAATCTCATCCCCTGCTTGACCGTAAATATTGATATCAAAACTGTCAGGTTGTTCGTCTGAAAAGTCAATTTTTGCACACAATTTGAAAGGTTCGTCCATCAATTTGAAAAACGACATATCATCTTTTTCTTCAAATCTCCAGCCTTCGCCTGCTTGTTTCAAATAATAGTTGTAAAAATCGATTGCGTTTTCTTTTTCCAATGCCAAATTATTTGTCTGCATAGGAACAAATTTACAAGCCAAAAGCATTGCATAAGCTTCGTTTTCGTGTTTTGGATTTCTTTTTACCCAATATATCAAATCTTCATCAGGCTTTTTAACCGTAATATATTGAGTTTTGTCTGTATTAGATTTTGAATATGGAACTCTAACACCATCATACTCAAAGTCTAATGACGCTTTCAAACTTTGGTCATAATCAATACCCATTGTAACAACATTGATTGGCGGACGTTGTTCGAGCATTAATTTAGAAATCTTTTCATCCACAACAACATCCATCACGGCTTGAAGTTTTGGTAAATCTTCATAGATAAATTTTCCGCCTTCTGAATCTTTCAAGTCCGTAAACGATGATTTCGTGATATTTTGCGGAATATTTTGAATCGCAACATTTGTAGGGAAAATTATATTTTTATATCTGCCCCATTTCAAATGTCTTGAAAAATATCGAACTTCTTCAAACGGATAAACATCATCTTTATCAGGTCTTTGCCATTCCAAAGACAAAAGCAAAGTTCCGGCTGTGTTTGAAGTATTTACATACAGAACCAATTTCCATTCTTTGTCGGTAAATTTCAAACGCTCTTTTGTTTTTTCGTCCAAAACTTCATCCGCTCTTGACAACAATGTAAACATCGGCCCAAATTTTGAAATCGGAATATCATACCAACCGGCTTTTTTATCCTGTCTTGAGATTTTCAAAAGTTGTTGAAAAATCATAATTTCAACTTTTTGAGAATCGTTTAATTCAAAGTTTGCATCTTGTTTTTGAGCCTCAATTACTGCACGCAAAATCGGTTCAATTTGTCTTACGATTTTGCCTGTTTCTCTTGAACGAACTAAAACAGAGAAAAAATTGGCTTTTCTTTTCGGATTGAAGTGGAAAATATAACTCCCAGTCGGCTCTGTTGTCAAAGCCGTATTTTCATCAGGAAAATCAAATTCCATACCGAACTTTGTTTCAAGCCAGTCTTCGTAAGCATGCTCATCAATTGCCTTTAGTGCCACAGCAACAGCATGCTTACACCATTCTTCTTTCAATGGGCAATTACATCTTGCCTCAACTTTATTCTTTTTGAAAATTAAATCTGTATTATAATGGTCCTGAAAATTTCCTTTTACTTTACCCATATAGAAATTCTTTTCAGGATAATTATCAAATACCATATCTTTTGTATGGTACTCATAGCCTCTGCGCCAACTGCCTGCGCTTGCGTTATCTTTTATATACTTGTAATTAAATTCCGTTGGACTCATCTAAAGGAGTTAATCTCTTTCTTTTATTAAGGGAACAACATCCATTACGAACAACTATTCGTAAACCCTTAATCTACACAAAAATTATACATGACAAAAAATAAAAAGGCAAGTAAAATTTCTAACTCTGTAGTAAAAAATCAGACTATAATTGAAAACTAACAGATATTTTATTCACAAAACTTTACAATAAAGCAAAAATCATGCAACAAAATACTTTTATATAATAGGTAGAAATTAGGGAAGTTACGTATTATGCAAGTCTCAAGTCAAAACATTCAACCACAAAGTAATATAGCAGGTGCAACAAATCCGATAAATAATCAACAATCTCAACAGGCACAAACTCCTGTTCAAGTTCAACAACCTGCAGTTCAACAGTATCCGCAAGGTTATTTGCCACCTCAAAATATGTATTATCCACAATATCCTCAACCGCAAGCTCAAGCAACACCTCCAACAGCCTCAGCTGTTAATATTCAAATTATGAATCCGACAGTTGGCGGAACAGGTGGAGTTGGCGCCGGAGGATATGCTCAAAACGGTTGTAATTGCGGTATTCCGTGTTATCCGTCAGGATATTATACAGGAACCGTAGGGGCTGATGGAAAACTTTATCCTAACTACAACCCTAATGCGCAAGCTCAAGCAGGTGCAACAGGAGGACAACCGCAAGCTGGTGGCGGAAGTAACGTAAATAATGGTGAACAAAACGGAAACGTAAACAACGGCACCAATAACGGAACAATCGGAAACAATAACAACAATACAACGACCACAAATAACACAACGACAAACAACAATAATACAACAACAAACGGCGAAAACAAAGCAGAAAACGCAGACAAAGCAAATTCTGCAAACAATGACGGAGACAAAAAGAAAACAGAAAAAAGAAAAATTGTTGAATTAACAGACGATTATATCAAAAATCTTGAAAGTTATTTAAACAGCCAAGAAAAAGAAGTTAGATTAAACGCTGCAAAAGAAGTTTATGCAAGATTGGCTGAAGACGATTCAAGACATGATGACAAAGCTTTAACAGCCTTAATTAACAAGATGTTACAAGACCCTTCAGAAGAAATCAGATTGATTGCACTATCAGCTCTTGAAGGAAGAATTGTTACAGGTGATGATTACACTGTCGGAGTCCTTCAAAAAATGCAACAAAAATCTGACGGATACGGACAAGATGCAATAGATGCAAGTAACATCTTATTAAAAATGTCAGGAAAACAAGTTGAAAAAGAATTTGAAGTAAAAGATAATCAAAAGAAAGAACCTCCTAAAAAGGAAGAATCAAAACAAGCAGACGAAAGTAAAAAGGCATAATTATGACAATAATCTCAAGTTTAACAAGTCCATTTAAAAGCCCAATGAAACTAATCACAAAAGGATTAGGTATTGGCGCATTGGCTGCTGTCGGATATGAATCACATTATGTCGGCAAACTTCAAGCTGACCTTTATGCCAGTGAAAAAGATGCCAACGCTGCAGCATATTATTTGAACAATGATATGTACCTGACTGATATGAGCAAAATTTCAGAAGGTATAAAGGATAAAGCGTACGAAATGGAACTTGACCAAGGTTGGAGAAGATTTTTCAATTTAGGAATCGGTTATATCAAAGGTTTCAATTCAAAACTTGTAGATAATGTAGTACCACTTGGTTTGGGACTAGGTGCATTATTGACTAAAGGAATACCTGCAAAAGCCTGCGCAGGTGGTTTAGGAATTTATGCAATCACGAAAATTGTGAAGAATTTCTTTGGACTCGGAGTCCCAGGTGGTCCGATTAAGTCGTAGGTAATGGAAGTTCAGATGGCAAGAGGGCAGGAGGGTAGGCTTAATTATGTCATTCTGAATTTATTTCAGGGTAACACTTGTTCCCTCGCCCCTTGAAGGAGAGGGGTAGAGAGAGGGGGCAAAGTCCCCACAACCGATTTAACACATAAGTCAACAATCCGACAATAGCCAAAAGTGAGCAATCAAACAAAACGAGTAAACAGCAAAAGCCGAATTTGTTTGAGGCACGAAAGTGACGAGTTATTCGGCTATGATACGAGTTTTTAGTTTGATGTGAACGTTGGCGTGTCGGTGGTTTTGCGGTGCTTTTGCCACCAAAAGCACCCCTGCACGGAGTGCATGAAAAAGACAGAACACCCCTCACCCTAACCCTCTCCCTAGGAGAGGGTATAATGTCATTCTGAAAGGATTAAAAATCAAGGAGCATAGCGACGTAGATTTTATCCTATTCAGAATCTCAAATTGAACAATATTAGTCAAGTGCAAAATTTGTTATAGTTGAGACCCTGAAACAAGTTCAGGGTGACAATGGTCTTACTTTGTAATATTGTAAGTTGGGATTGCTATGCCGACAAAATTCATTTCTATTTCACGTTTTTTACAACCCAGTTGAAATAATCAGATTCGGTCTTTGCTCTATGCGCACATGTTGCTCCATTAAGACCACTTGTATTTGAAAGACTACAATATCTGGTATCATCTGTTATTGGAGTTCCTTTATCTCCCATTGTTTTTAACTCTCCATCTGCAAAATAGAAAAGAAATAAATCATATCCTAATCGATTCGGCGGCTCTTTTACCCCATTTATATCAACAAATATCCATATTTTACCAACATTTTCTCCTGCCGGTTGTTCAAATAGCAATAAAGTTCCATCTTGTAACAAAATTTCTCCATCATCAAAATAATACTTCATTACAGCTGCTGTACCATTTAGATTTTTGTATTTTTCTGAGTTAAAATCATAACAAGGTATTGATTTCTGTCGATAGCAATCTGTTGCTCCTGCAAGATAAGTTTTAAAAGTTCGGTAAAACATAACTCCATTATTTCTGTTATATGAACTTGGGTCAGTAGAAACATCATCAGCTTCCATCAATTTGAAGACTTGCTGAACGGTGGAATAAGATTTCAGAAATTGAGACCTTAATTTTTTAGCCTTGCTATTTGCCATCAAATTCGGAATAGTAATTGCTGCAACAACACCAATAATTCCTAGCGTGATTAATACCTCCGCCAATGTAAAACCAAAATTTGCCTTTGTTGGTGGCATATCTACGCGCGCAGCGCTAAAAATATTCATATCAAGTATCCTCATCCTATGTAATTTTTATTAATTATATACTTATAACTCAATATATCAAGATTAATATTGAGTTTTACTCAATTATATAAAAATAAACATTGAACGATAATAGACATATATGGATATCAAAAAATTACTTGGAAAAAAGATTCAAAAAATCAGAAAAACTAGGGGCATAACTCAAGAAAAGCTTGCCGAGTTAGTAGAACTTGACACATCTAGCATCAGCCATATCGAAAACGGCAAATATTATCCGTCTGCAGAAAATCTTGAAAAAATACTAAAAGTCCTTGAAATTACTCCAAGTGAACTTTTTATGATGGAGGCAAATGCGCCTGCAAAAGACCTGATTGAAGAAATGTACAGCGCAATGCAAAATGACGAAAATTTGACTCGTTTGATGTACAAATTTTACCGCAGCGTTAAATATTAATTATTTTCTTTCCATTTTTCATACAAATCAGGACGACGAAGTTTTGTACGCTCAATTTGCTGAGTTTGGCGAAATTCGTTTATCTCTTTGTGATTACCGTTTAATAAAACCTCCGGCACCTTGTAACCTCTAAAATCACGAGGTTTTGTATAATGCGGATATTCTAAAAGCCCGTTTGAAAAACTGTCCTCTTCTGCTGATTGAATTTTGCCTAATGTACCATCGAGCTTTCTGCTCACGGAATCCAACAAGCAAAGCGCAGGAAGTTCACCACCTGTTAAAACAAAATCACCTAGCGAAATTTCTTTTGGCTTAATTATTTCTCTGATTCGCTCGTCAAAACCTTCATAATGTCCGCAAAGCATAATTATTTGGTCATATTTTGCTAAATCAAAGACGAGTTTTTCATTGAGCGGTTCACCTTGTGGGGAAAGCATTACGGTGATTGAATTTTCAAGTTTTTCAACACTATCATAAGCATCAATATAAGGTTGTGGCATCAAAACCATCCCTGCACCACCGCCATAAGGGGTATCATCTACTTTTTTGTGTTTATCGAGCGTAAAATCACGCGGATTTACCGTATTGAGTGAAAAAACTTCACCCTCTTTTGCACGTTTCATAATACTGACATTGCAATAAGACTCAATAATCTCAGGGAAAAGAGTTAAAACATCAAACCTCATTCCAATAGACCCTCAAGATTATTTATCAGGATTTTTTTATTCTTGATATCCACAACAGGCACAATAGCCTTTACAAACGGAACAAGAGAAATCTTTTTTGAATTTGTTTTGATAGAAATCAAATCACTTGCACCGTTATTAGAAACACCTATAACAAACCCGAGTTTTTGACCGTTTTCATTATCAAAAACTTCCAGTCCTACAAGCTCGTCAATCAAAAATTCATCTTCATTCAGATTTTCTCTGATAACAGATTCTTCCACAAATAAAAGTTTGCCTTTTAATTCAATGATATCATTGATTGAATCAATCCCTTCAAATTTGACAATCATCATATTTTTCAAAGGTTTTGCAGATAGAATATGCAAAGGAGTATAAGAATCTTTATCTTTTAAATAAACAGTATCAAGAGATGTAAAAAAGTCTTGCTGATTTTTTGAATATCCGACTTTTGCCTCACCCTTAATTCCATGGAAATTTACAATTTTTCCAACTGATACGTATTTATTCATGACTATTCTTCCGTAGGAGCCTCTTCAACAACTTTAGGCTTTCTTCCGCGTTTTTTCTTTGGAGCCTCTTCTACAGGAGTTTCATCTACAGCTTTTTCAGGTTCAGCAGAAGTTTCTTCTGCTTTAGCCTTTGCAGTTACCTTTTTAGTTGTTTTTTTAGCAGGTTTTTCAGCCTTGTCTGCCTCTGCTTTTTGATTTTTAAATTCCTCAGGAGCATCAGGTCTGTCTTGGTTCCAACGTTCTAAGCCCATTTGAGCACGAACCAAACCGATACCTACGTGAACTCTCCATTCATCCATTTTCAATTGCGCAGCAATGATTTTGTGGCAACCGATTGGAGGTAATGGCAACAACGGTTCATACAACATTTTAATAGCATTCAATTGGTCAGGTGTGATAGCCAATTTACGTTTAGGGAACGGCAATTTCGGCAACATCATTTTTTGTCTTACCAAATTGATACCAAAGAATACTTTTCTTGGTTCCAAACCGATTTTTTCACCGATGACTTCGTGTGCATCAGGGTTTGGTAAAGGCAACATTAACTTATACAACAATTCGATTTGTTCAAGTTGTTCTCTGCTTACCAACAATTGTTTTGGAGCAGCATTTCTGTTGTTTGGTCTTCTGTTGTTATTAAATCTGTTATTTTGTGGTCTGCGTTGATAACCGCCGGCTCTGTTGTTATCACGATTGTAGCCGCCTTGGTTATTGTTATTGTAGCGATTATTGTTGTAACCTCCTTGACGGTTGTTGTTATAACCTCTGTTATCACGATTGTAACCGCCTTGGTTATTGTTATTATAGCGATTATTGTTGTAACCGCCTTGACGATTGTTGTTATAACCTCTGTTATCGCGGTTGTAGCCACCTTGGTTATTATATTGACGTTGAGGTCTGTACGGTCTTTGGTTGTTGTTATCATCTCCTCCACTTGAATAACTGTTGTAGAATTGTGGTCTGTTTTCCGTTGAATAACTACTTCTCGGTTGTTGTTCCTGACTTCTTGCAGGAGTAGGAGAAGAAGGGGTATCTGAACCACTATTATCGGCACTTACCATCATTTTTTTGTCAGGGTACAAACAATCCGGACAAATTACTCTTTTAGGGTTTTTTGTTTCAAACTCACGACCGCATTTAATGCACTTGTTTACATACATAATAAAAGCCTCTTAATTAAAAAATAACTCATAATAAAAATAAATTTAAGGTAACATCCTCACAATATAAATCGATTTCAAATAAAAAATATAACTTACTGTTATATTTTAACATGACTTTTAAATATGTGCAAGTACCATGAACAATTTATTTTTCAACCATAAAGGTAACAGGTCCGTCATTAATCAGTTCAACGTCCATCATAGCACCGAATTTGCCTGTTTGAACAGGGATATTTAAAGATTTAACCTGACTTATAAAATATTCATAAAGTTCATTCGCAATTTCAGGAGGTGCAGATTTGTCAAAGCTTGGTCGAGTTCCTTTTTTGCAATCTCCGCACAGGGTAAATTGAGACACAATAAGCATTTCGCCCTCAATATCCAAAATTGAACGATTCATTTTTTCATTTTCATCTTCAAAAATACGAAGTTTTGAAAGTTTATCCGCCAGTTTTTCAGCATTGAGCTTTTCATCCCCTTTTTCAACACCCAACAGTACAAGCAGACCTTGTCCGATTTTTGAATACAATTGACCGTCAATAGTGACAAATGCTCTTTTTACTCTCTGAATTAATGCTTTCATTTATTTACCTTGCCCTAAGAGTTCAGACCTTGTAATTTTACGACCGCAAGACTTATCTTCATCGCAGAAACCTAATCTTTCACACTTCGGTACCAAATATTCTTTTAACCAAGGTTCTTCTGAAATCAAGGCATCACACATACCTTTTACAAGACATCTGATTTCGTATTGCGACCTTGTACACAAACGTAAATTAGCAAGGTGAATCATTTCTCGCAAATTCAAACTTGCAACAAGAGAACTTGCAGCAGCATTTGGCATAACAAAACGCGCATCCTCAGCCGGAATACCAGCCTCGACAAATTCTTGATACTGGTCAGAAATTTGTCCCATAAAGTTGATAAATTTTTCTTTTAATTCAGGATTTTTCTCAATAGTCGGCGGAATAATATAATCAAATTGTCCTTTTTCTTTTACATATCGTTGAGATTTTTGAGAAAATGACATGTGTCTGTGACGTACCAGTTGGTGAGTGCATGCTCTTGAAACATTTGAAATAGCAAAACTTACCTGAATATGTTCAATTGTTGAATAATGACCTGAACCGATAACCCTTTTGATAAGTTTTAGCATTTTTTCTTCATCAGTAGCATTTTCATAAATATCAATCGGATAATCTGCGCTATAGCAAGTTCGACATGCTGTATAAATCGTCTTTAACATATTATCAGGTTTTGATATCAGGTTTACTATCGGTTTATTATTATTTTCCATTGCCCATACTCCTTTTTATTGCTTTTTGCATGATAGACAAAACATAGAACATGTGCAAAATATTAATCAAACGTAAACAATTTTGAAGGTTCAACCTCTAAAGCTGTCATTAATTTCCACAGAGTTTTGAATGTGATATTTCTTGTACCACACTCGATATCACTGACATAATGCGAATCTACACCCAACTTTTCTGCGAGTTTTTCTTGAGTATAACCTTGCATTAATCTGTAATATTTTAATCTATTTCCAAACTTCTTACTTAAACTCTTATAATCCATTCTATAATGATAATTTATTCTAATATTCAATAAAGGTTATTGTAAAATACATAATTGTGTATTATAATATACAATTATGAGTCAAAATAAGTACCATAACCTAAAAGAACAAATAAAAATGTATATCGCAAATACCGCACATAGTGAGAAAAAGCCTAATTTTACACTATTAAAAATACTTAAATCTTTATTGAAATTAAAAGATTAAAAAAAGACCATCCATAGAAGATGGTCTTTTTAAAGCTATCAAAAAACTTATTAGTTTTTCTTGCCGTATCTTTTGTTGAATCTTTCAACTCTACCTTCAGAGTCTAAGATTTTTTGTTGACCTGTATAGAATGGGTGGCAATTGTTACAAATTTCAACTGTCAAACCTTCTACAACAGAACCTGTTTCGATTTCGTTACCACAAACACATTTGATTGTAGTTTTCTTATAATCAGGATGAATTCCTTTTTTCATGGTTACCTCTTTCCTTCAAGATTCCAAACTTGAATATTGATTTACATTCGACTAGAGCCATAGTACAACGGTAAATATAAAAAATCAAGTAAAGTTTACAAATGGTTAAGGGATAAGTTTTCACCTGTTCACTTTTGGCTATTGTCGGATATGAGCTTAGAGTCAAATTATATGTCATTCTGAAAGCCTAGAAAATTTATGCGAAGAATGAGCATATAATTTTCTTGCTATTCAGAATCTCTAACTGGACATATTATCCTTATGGTTAATTTGTAGTATTGAAGACCCTGAAACAAGTTCAGGGTGACAAAATGAATAGTTCCTCGTAATGACATGAGTACATACTGTCGGCATAGCAATGCCGACCTACTTTATTCCTTAGAGCCTTAATGTCTTTACAACTTAGTATTTTTATTTCTAATACCATCCGCGCATACACCCCTTTGTATTAAAAATATGTAAAGGAATAGATTTATTATCTTGAGCGTGTATAATAAAATGGGATATATTTAATATGGATTTGAAAAAATTATGCAAAATACATTAGAGAGAAAAGCTATTAAAAATATAGATTTTAACTGTGATTTGGCTCAAAGTTTTGGTATTTACAAAAACAGCACCGAATCAAGATTACTGGATTACGTTAGTTCGGTTAATATTTCATGCGGATTTCATGCCGGCGACCCACTCACAATCAAAGAGGCGCTTTTAGAGGCAAAGGCTAAAAACGTTGTAGTTGGCGCGCACATCGGTTTTGATGATATCCAAGGATTTGGATACAGACAAATGGAGCTTGATTCAGACGAACTTGAGGCTCTTGTTATGTACCAAGTCGGTGCAATTATGACATTTGCAAAAGCTTACAGTATGGAAATTGAACACGTAAGACCACATGGTGCAATGTACAGACAAGCTGCCGAAAATATTGAAACTTCAAGAACAATCGCAAGAGCAATCAAAAAATGTTCAAAATGGTTAATTTATTACGGAGCAACAGGTGATAATTTGGCACAAGTAGGCGAGGAAGAAAACCTACAAGTTGCACACGAAGTTCACCTAGAAAAAATTTATGACACTAATGGAAATATTGATTTTTCTGCAAGAGACTTGGAAAACACAAACGTATCTATCCAAAGATTAAAAGATTTGTTACAAAATTCTCAAGTTTCTAATAACGTTGGCGGAAAAACAATTGTAAGAGCTGATTCAATTCACTTCTCTAACAAATTGCCGAATGCGAAAGATTTAATCATTCAGGCTAGAGAAATAATTGAACCGTTGCCGTACAATTACAAAAACGCACAAAAATCAGGTTGGGTTGATTAATATTACAAAGATAAAAAGGGATAAGTATGATTAAGAAAATAAAAATGCCAAAACAAGCAGGTTGGTTAATTCCGGGCTTACAAGTAAAAAGATGGTTTGCACTTATTTTTATCGGTGCATTGCTTATGACTGTTGGTGTGTTGATTTTATTTGACTTACAGCCAATATATAATACTATGCAATTTATCAGCAAAATTGCAACCAAAATTTCAACAGAATGGCTTGCATTTGGTATCGTTATGATTGGTGCAGCTATATTTTTTAAAGGCTGGCAAAAAACAAACTTATCCATTATGGATATTGATGAAGACCGAAACAATGACGTACTTCTTGAAAACTTATATAAAAGAAGGAAATTAAACAGAGGACCTAGAATCGTTGCAGTTGGGGGCGGAACAGGTTTATCTATGTTGCTTAGCGGAGTTAAAAATATCACAAACAACTTAACTGCAGTAGTTTCAGTTGGTGATGATGGCGGAAGTTCCGGCAGACTCCGTGAAGAAATGGGGATTTTACCCCCAGGAGATATCAGACACTGTATCACAGCATTAGCTGACGATGAAGATTTGGTTAATAAATTATTCAAATACAGATTTGATAATGGCGCAGGATTGGAAGGTCACAGCTTTGGAAACCTGTTTATTACAGCGCTGTACGATATCACAGGCGATATGGTTTCAGCAGTTAGAGCATCTTCAAGAGTTTTATCTATCAGAGGTCGAGTTTTACCGGCAACGCTTGATGATATGAAACTTGTTGCAGAAATGGAAGATGGCAGAATTATTCACGGTGAATCTACAATTCCTGAAGCGCACGGCAGAATCAAAAGATTGTTCACTGAACCAGCAAATTGCAAGGCTTTGCCTGACGTAATTCAAGCAATCAGAAATGCAGAACTTATCGTCCTTGGACCAGGGAGTTTGTATACAAGTGTTATTCCAAACCTTTTAGTTAAAGAAATTGCACAAGAAATTGCTAAATCTAAGGCTAAAAAGATTTATGTATGTAATATTATGACTCAACCTGGGGAAACTGATAATTACAAAGTTTCAGACCACTTAAAAGCTTTAATTCAACATGCCGGCTCAAACAAAATCGTTGATGCCGTGTTGGTAAACGATTATTTACCTGAAAAACTTGCAGATAAATACCAAAAATCTAACTCTTACCCAGTAAAACTTGATATTGCCGAAGTTAAGAAAATGGGTATTAGAGTATACGCACAAAAACTTATCGAAGACAGCAAAGAAGGACTTGTAAGACACAGCTCAAATAGAGTTGCACGTGCTCTATATTACTGGTTCAGAAAAAGTCAAAAGAAGTCTTCAGGATTTTTTAAATAAACTAAAGAAAACGGATTTGCGCTATGGTAAAAAAGATAACAGTAAACACACTAAGAAAATACAAAGAATCTAACAAAAAATTTTCTGTACTTACGGCTTATGATTACTCAACCGCAAAATACATAGATGAGGCAGGAGTTGACATCGTTCTGATTGGTGACAGTTTAGCAATGGTAGCTTTGGGCTATGAAACGACAAACGCTATCGGAGTGGATGAAATGGCAATATTTACCAAGGCTGTCGCAAAAGGAGTAAATCACGCAATGGTTATCACGGATATGCCGTTTTTAAGTTATCACACGGATATTCCAACTGCAATAAAAAATTGCGGTCAAATGATTAAACTCGGTGCAAACGGCGTAAAAATTGAAGGTTTCAGCGACTATATATTAGAAGTGATTAAACGTTGCGTTGATTCAGGTATCCCTGTTATCGGTCACTTAGGCTTTACTCCGCAATTTATGAACACTCTTGGCGGATATAAAATCCAAGGGAAAAACCAAGAGGCTGCCGAAAAGATTTTGGAACAAGCAAAACAGCTTGAAAAAGCAGGAGTTTTTGCAATTGTTCTTGAAATGGTACCACAAGAGTGTGGCAAATTTATTACTGAAAATATCAATGTTCCGACAATATCTTGCGGAGCCGGTAAATATTGCGATGCTCAAGTTCTTGTTTGCGATGATGTATTTGGAAAATTCTCAGAATTTAAACCTAAATTTGCACGCAAATACGGAGATATGAAAAGTTTGATATTAAATTGCGCAAAACAATTTGATGAAGATGTGAAAAGCGGAAAATTTCCAAATGATGAGGAAATTTTCTAATGAAATAAAGGTTGTGTATACCCCAACACAACAGAAAGAAGGAGAAAATGCTATTACACACAATAAAGGAAGTAAGAGAGCAAGTTAAACAATGGAAAAAAGAAGGTTTGACAGTTGGTTTAGTTCCGACAATGGGCGCACTTCACAACGGTCACCTTAGCCTTATAAAAAAAGCAGTAGAAAAATGCGACAGAGTTGTAATTTCAGTATTTGTAAACCCTATCCAATTCTGCCCTGGGGAAGACTTAGACAAATATCCTCGTACACTTGATGCAGACCAAAAATTATGCGAAGGTGCAGGAGTTAATATTGTATTTGCACCATCTCCTAATGAAATGTATGGGGATACTCAAATGAGAACAAACGACTTTTTAACTTATGTTATTCCGCCGTTTTTCTATGTAAATAAACTTTGTGGAAAATCAAGAGTCGGACACTTTGACGGAGTTTGCACAGTTGTTAATAAATTATTCAACATTGTTCAACCTGATTATGCATTTTTCGGTCAAAAAGATGCGCAACAATTAATCATTATCAAAAAGATGGTTAAAGATTTGAACATCCCTGTAGAAATCATCCCTTGCCCAATCGTGAGAGAAGAATCAGGTTTGGCACTAAGTTCAAGAAACAAATATCTATCTGAAGAAGACAAGATTCAAGCACTTGCCTTGAGCAAAATTTTAAACAACATTAAACAATGCTACAAAAAGGGTATCACTGACGTTGAGGCTCTCAAAGAGACAGCCTATCAATTCTTAAATGAACATCACGACCTTGAATACTTAGAATTTATGAATGAAGAAAATCTTGATGAAATGAAAGCTGCAGACGACCACACAAGAGTGTTTATTGCGTGCAAAGTCGGCGGTGTAAGATTGATTGATAACATTCTACTTGGAGAATAGCAGAGATATTTGTCGGCTTAGTAAAGCCGACCTACAGATTCAATGTCATTCCGAAAATTTAAAAACTATGCGTGAGATTTTTTACACGCATAGGTCTTTGTTATTCAACAAAAAGTAAACTGTCATTCCGAATTTAGTTCGGAATCTCTAATTGAACACTTTAACCTTATACAAATATCTTCATCCGACACTCCCATCCTTTTATCGGATTTTTTCATTTGTGACATCCTCTGATTAAATTATTAAAAATTTGACAATGAAATTAATCAACCATGCGGTCAAAGCATGATTTAGAGCATGATTGAGAGATTTTCTAAATCAAAAGGTTTAGATAAGTCCTTCAATCTTAGATTTATCAATAATCAATCAGTGCATGGATTTAAAAACCCTCTAAAAAGATTAGTATATAAAGTGTAGAGAGCAACATTAAATAAACGTGGGGGAATAATAATGAGAGATTTTAACAAAAAATTGAGAGTTGTACTTATAGATGATAACGCAAACCACTTGAGAGGTATCAAAGAATTAATCAACCTTGAAAGCAGCTTTGAAGTAGTAGGAACAACAACAAGCGCAAACTTGGGCATCAATTTAGTTAAGAAATATCATCCTGATGTTGTATTGATGGATATCAATATGCCGGAAAAAGACGGCTTGCAAGCTATCCAAGCAATCGAAAAATTAAATCTTTCAACAAAAATTATTGCCTTGAGCGGTTATGACGATTCAGATTTAATCTATAGAGCAATGAAATTAGGTGCAAAAGGTTATGTTCTAAAAACAATGGCATCTGTAAAACTTATCAATGCGATTGAAGAAGTTGCAGCAGGCAAAATTTATCTTCCTTCAGTTTTATCTACAAGATTTTTCGAATACTTCCAAACCACAGCAAAAGAAGAATCAAAAAATACAGAAGGCGAAAACTTGCTTTCAAGCTTAACAATCAGAGAAAATGAAGTTCTTGAACTTTTAACCGAAGGTATTAACTACAAGAGTATTGCAGGAAAACTAATTATCTCTGAAACTACAGTTAAAACTCACGTAAATAATATTTTCCAAAAATTACAAGTAAATGACAGAACAAACGCTGTATTATACGCAATCAGCCACGGTTTCAAAACCGGCAACAAAACAGCAAAAACACAAGCTATGAGTGCAGTATAATAATCTGACAGATATAGTAAAAGGGTTCTGCTATTTTAGCCGAACCCTTTATTTTTAGAGGCATTATGACTATAGAATTAACCAAAGACCAACTTGAACAACAAATCAGATGCGTATCGCATGAAATCAGAAACCACCTTTCAATCTGTGATATGTATTCTCAAATAATCAAAAGGAACCTTGAAAAATCAGGAATAGAGAACTCTTCTATTGATAACGCTATCAACTGCATCCAAAATTCTGTAAAAATTATTGGTGCAAACCTGCTTGATTTAAAATCACTAAACAACTATGCACCAAAAGTTGTTGATTTAAAAAATATTGTTGAAAAAAGTGCTGAAATGGGCAAAGCCTATACGGCAGAAAAAGATATCAATTTTGAGGTTTTTATAAAAAATAGTGCAAATATTGAAATTGACGATTGCAGATTTTTGGCTTGCCTTATAAACATTATAAAAAACGGCATTGAATCTATTGAAACGCGCGGAAAAATCCAAATTTTGGCAGAAGTTAAAGAAGATTTTGCTACAATAAAAATCGGAAACAACGGCAAACCTATCCCAAAAGAAAAGCAAAAAGAAATCTTCAAACAAGGTTTCACGACAAAGAAAAACGGTTGCGGTATCGGACTTGCGCTGTGTAAGAGCTTTTTAGAAAGCCAAAATGCAACAATTGCGCTGGCAAAATCCACCAAAGAACTTACACAATTTGAAATAAAAATACCTGCGAAGGGGTAAAATGCTATAAGTCATTGTTATTCTGAACTGCAGAATTTTGTTGTCATGCTGAACTCGTTTCAGCATCTCTAATTGAACTCTGTTATCTTAGATTAAATTTGTTATATTTGAGACCCTGAATCAAGTTCAGAATGACAATGACCTATTTGTCAGGAAATTCTGTTGATATAGATTGTAAGTCGGCATTGCCATGCCAACCTAAATAACAGGCTTGCCTTCCTGACATCTTGCCTTCTGAGCCTCTTGCACTTACCACGGATAGCTTTTATCAATCTTCCAACCTGCACGGCGAATTTTTTCTGCACAATATGAACCAAATCCATTTGTATTATTACAATCGTTATCTATAGTTGCACTACCGGAATTATACCAATAAGGCTGAATACCTGCTCCATCTTTATTTACACGAGTCAGATAAAATACATCTCGTCCAATTTTATTTGGACCTTCTGCACCATTTATATCTACAATAAGATGATGTATTTCAATAGTTTCTCCCTTGTCGTTTCCACCAGCGGTAAACAAAATATACAAAAAACCGTCAGGCGTATAAAATGTTGCACGCTCATTAATAGAAACAACTGCAGTACCTATAGATTTCCCTGTAACACGCTTAAACGGAGCTAAAGATTTATATCCGCATTGTTGATAAGTTGTACAAAAAATAGAGGATTTGATATAAGGTGACCAATATTTATTGAAATACTCTTGACCACCCATGGCAAAAGATTCAGAAAGTGATGGCTCACCAACTTCATCAAAAGACATTTTATATGCCTGATTTAACACAGAAATTGCTTTTTGAAGTTTGGTTACTGTTACATGTTTTTGATAATTCGTAATCAGATTCGGTATTGTCATCGCAGCGACTACACCGATTATCCCTAGTGTTATTAAAACATCTGCTAGTGTAAATCCAAATCTCACCTTAGCTTGTGGCAAATCTACGTGCGTAGCACTCTCTCCCCATTTATTTTCAAAAACTTTCAACTTAAAACTCATAAAACCTCCAATTAACAAACTTAAATATTCTTGTGTAATTTTACACATGTATCACTATTATTGCACACTACTTACCTATAGTCAAGATAAATGTGTATATTTATAGCAGGAGGAAGAAATGAGCGTTAGAGAAGATGTTAAATTGCTACTTGCCAAAGAGGCAATGACAATGAAAAAACTTGCCGAAAAAATGCAAGAAAAAACAGGCTATCCCTATAACCTCAAAGTAATCTCCGACAAACTTGCCCGAAAGACCTTGAAATATGAAGAATTTAAGGTTATTCTTGATATTTTGGATTATGATATCGAATACAAAAAACGCGGATAAGCAGGAGTCGTCATTCTTAGCAATCCTATGCCAGTTTTGTTGTGGAAACACATAGGTCTATGTCATTCTGAACTGCAGAATTTTGTTGTCATGCTGAACTCGTTTCAGCATCTCTAATTGAACTCTGTTATCTTAGATTAAATTTGTTATATTTGAGACCCTGAAATAAATTCAGGGTGACAAAATTCACTCTCCGAGGAAAATACTGTCCTAATCCACCTTACCGCGCAATTGACCGCAAGCCGCATCAATATCAGCACCACGCTCGAGTCGCACAGTAACCTTTTTGCCTGAATGCTCCATCAACGACTTAAATTTCATAATCGAATTATTTGAAGGGCGTTTATAATCATTTTTTTCTGTCGGATTATACGGAATCAAATTGATATTACATTTGATATCCTTTAGGTACGCAGCAAGTTGTTTTGCTGATTCAACCGTGTCATTCAAATCCTTAATCAAAAGATATTCGATAGTAATTCTTCTGCCGGTCTTTTCAACATAGTATTTCAAAGCTTTATGCAACTCATCCATCGGATATTTATTTTCAATTTGCATCAATTTCTTACGCGTTTCGTGGTTTGATGCGTGCAATGACAGTGCCAATGTTGATTGCATATCAAGGTCAGCAAGTTTTCTGATTTGCGGAATAATACCAGATGTTGATACGGTCAAACGTCTTGCACCGATTTGAAAACTTTCGTTAAATAATTCCATCGCTTTTAAAACATTATCCAAGTTCAACAAAGGTTCACCCTGTCCCATAAATACAACATTTGTAACTTTCAATCCTGTATCTCGCTGGATTGTCAAAACCTGTTCAATAATTTCTTTATAAGACAAATTTCTGATAAAACCACGTTTGCCTGTAGCGCAAAACGAACAATTTACAGCACAACCAACTTGAGAACTAACACAAGCCGTCAAGTTTGCACGATTGTCAAAACGCATCAAAACTGTCTCAACACATTCTCCATCAGGATATTCAAGCAAATATTTAATCGTTCCATCTGAACTGACCTGTTTAACTTTTATTTTTATATCCGTAACTTTTGCTACAGTTTTTAATTCTTCACGAAATTTCTTCGATAAATCGGTCATTTCATCAATATCTTTGACTGATTTTAAGTAAATCCAATTGTGAATTTGACGCGCTCTAAATTTAGTCGCACCTAGTGAATCGGTTATTTTTTCAATTTCTTTTAAATTTAATCCAGATAAAGTTTCCATATTTCAATTATCACATGCTAAAAATATTTAAACAATCTCAAGAAGTTTGGCTTTGTAAAAATTCAGAATTTCAGACTTTGCATTGAGTTCAAGCATTTTGAGTTCGGATTTTTGTTTCCAATCCATATACCCACACGTCAAAGGTAAAAATCCAATCGGATTATCAGGAAAGTCACGACAAATTTGCGGTCTGCTCTCATAATCAGGGCATTTGTTATCACTTGTAACTTTTGGACAATGGTAATAGTAATATTTACCATCAATTTCGCTATTTTGCAAAAATTCCACATACTGAGGAAAAACCTTTTTGACTTCGTCCAAATCATCATAAGGAATAAAAGTTTTTACAAATTGAGCGGCAAAATTATCGCTCTGACTGGCTTTTTGATTTAATTCAACAGGCGAAAATTCACTTACTGCAAATTTACAACAAACCCCACAACCAACACAGTGAGAATTTTTGCGCAAGTTTTTTACTGACTGCAATTCATTAGGAATTTTTGAAAGTTCTCTATTTATAAATTCCAACACGGATAACTGCCAAAGCTTACCATCAGAACCTTGAAGATATTTATCAAAAATTTCACCCTCAAGACTTTTTGGTCTGAGTTCAACAATTTGAGCCAACAAACTATTTGCAAATTCAAGAAAAACTTTCCTGTAATTTGCCTGCAAGTCAGCTAAATGAGAGGTCAAATTTTCCATCGCAACACCGCTTAGATATGACGTTCAATCGGATTTAGCAACAAATCAGCAAGCCTGTCTGCTCCGACAAAACCTCTTTGAGACATAATTTGAGCAGCTAAAACATTGTCATAATCAACAAATCTGTGACGAACTTCAAATGAACCTTGAGAAAAATCGACAATCGCATAACATGCTTTTGGTTGAGGGGTCATTGGACGTCCTACACTACCGACATTTACAACTGTTTGATTTGTATTTGTTTGATATCCGCAAGGAACGTGTGTGTGACCGCAAAGAATCAATTTTTCTGTAGTACCTTGAATAATTTCTTCAACCACATCAATTGGCATTTCTGGCAAAATATCTTCATTATTTGCACGAGGGGAACCGTGAACCAATAAAACCGTACAGCCTTCAACTTCAAAACTCAACATTGGAGGAAGTTCAGCTAAATATGCTCTATGCGCATCATCCAAAGCTAAAACATCATCAGCAATAGCATTTGCCATAACAGGATATTGAGCCTCCAAAAAATCAATAACCTCTGGACCGTACTGAGCAATCATTTTGTCTGTATTACCTTGGATTACAGTCCAAGTATTTTGAGCCATCACATAATCAGTAACCTCTTTTGGTTGAGGTCCTGCCAGTGCGATATCACCCAAGCAAAATACATGCTCACAATTTTGATTAACTACATCATTCATAACCGCCTCAAGTGCTTGCGCGTTGGCGTGTAAGTCAGATAATACCGCAATTCTCATAAATCTTTCCCTCTCTTTTTTATGTGATACAATTATTTTATGATAAAAAGAAGAAAATCAAAAGAAATTTCAATAGGAAATGTAAAAATCGGTAATAATAATCCGATTAGTGTGCAATCTATGTGCAACACAGACACAAGAGACATTGCACAAACTTCACATCAAATCAGAGAACTGGCTGATGCAGGATGTGAGCTTGTCAGACTTGCCGTACTTAATAAAGATGCGGCTGAGGCAATCAAAACTTTGGTAAAAACTTCACCTGTTCCGCTGATTGCGGATATTCACTTTGACTACCGTTTAGCAATTCAATGTATTAATAACGGTATTTCAGCACTGAGATTGAACCCTGGGAATATCGGCAAACGTGAAAATGTGGAAAAAGTTGTAACTTTAGCCAAACAGCAAAACATTCCAATCAGAATTGGAGTAAACGCAGGT
The DNA here is from genome assembly GCA_002405805.1 of Cyanobacteria bacterium UBA4641. Classification (GTDB taxonomy): domain Bacteria; phylum Cyanobacteriota; class Vampirovibrionia; order Gastranaerophilales; family Gastranaerophilaceae; genus Zag111. Next base: position 32,417 of record DHMN01000014.1, read on the forward strand.
TCTTTAGAAAAAGACCTGAAAGAAAAGGATATTCCGCTTTCTGAAAAAATGGTTGAAAGTGCGATGAAACATATTCAAATATTAGAAGATTTGGATTTTGACCAAATTAAAATTTCACTGAAATCATCCGATGTTTTGACAACTATTGAGGCTTATCGTCTTATGGCTCACAAAGTTGATTATCCGTTCCATCTTGGGGTTACAGAGGCAGGAACTTTGAAAAACGGATTAATTAAATCTGCTGTCGGACTTGGAACACTTTTAGCAGAAGGTATCGGCGATACAATAAGAGTTTCTTTGACAGAAAATCCGATAGAAGAAGTTTATGCAGGATTTGAAATTTTGAAAAGTTTGAAAATAAGGCAACACGGAGTCAATTTTGTATCTTGCCCAACATGCGGAAGAACTCAAATTAATCTGATTGAACTTGCTAAAAAAGTTGAAGACAGATTTAAAAACCTCGATGCTAATATTACAATTGCAACTATGGGCTGCGCCGTAAACGGCCCCGGGGAGGCTGCTAATGCTGATTTTGGTATAGCAGGCGGCATCAACGAAGGTTATATATTTAAAAAAGGTGAAATTATTGCAAGAGTTCCCGAATCAGAACTTTTGGACAAACTTGAAGAAGTTATTACAAAATCATACAAATAATATATGACACTTTTTTGTAAACAAATTATAATATTGTTGCAATGGTTATAAAAAAAAAATATAATTAGGTATAAAAAAGAGGTGACTATGAAAAAATTATTACTGATTGCAATCGCAGCAGCAATTCCTACAATCGCAAGTGCAGCAGTTTCTGTAGACCAAGCATCAAACCCTGCAGTTTTGCAAAACAACGGCTACTCTGAAGAAATGACCAATATGGTAAATATGAGTAAAGCCAGAGCTATGGGTCAAGAATATTACACTAAAGACGAAGCAGCGTTCAAAAAACAAAATAAATTCGTAAGATTTTGGAGAAAATTGTATGTATATACAGACCCTGCAGCAGAGGATTATTCATTCTATCATCACAACATTGATGCAGTACCAAAATACTCTGATTTATAATAAAAAGTTTTTAATAATTCTGTTCGGTGCTTTTCTTCTATTGGAAAGCACCTGCAGTTTTGATAAGAGTTATGCGGTTGAATATGGTGCGATAAAATATAACAATAATTTTATTGATTATTCAAAAATTGATAAAAATGAAACTTTGAAAAAAGCTGATTATTATTTTAACAAAGCACTGACAACCAGAGACGAAAACCAAAAGAAAGATTTTTTATTAAGAGCGAGCGGTGAGTATTTTATACTTACTCAAATTGACCCAAAAGATTTGTACCCAATAGTCCAAATGGCAAGGGTTTATGATTACGAAGACCAGAACAGTTATGCAAAAGCTTACTTTTTCAAAGCTCTGAAAATAGATAAACTCAACGCAGATACAAATTACTACTTTGGGGAATATTATTATTCTAGGGATGATTACAAAAGAGCATTGTATTTTTATAACATAGCTTTTGAAAATGGTAGCAAAGAAAATTTCAATGTACTAATCAAAATGGCTTTGATGTACGAAAAACTGGGAGACCTGCTAAGAGCAAATCAATATTATAAAAAAGCGTATCTGATGAAACCGAATAGCAGCGCACTTCCTGACAAAATTAGAGAACTTGAAGAGATTAAATACCGCAATTCGGGATATTATAGCAAAAGAAGGACAAAATAATGAAAAAAATATATTTAACAATTTTACTTATCGCATTATTTTCTGTCCACCCTTGCGCTCAAGCAGAAGATAATTACCCTACTGTAAATTTTCCGCTTGATATAACAGAACAAGTCAACGCTTTTACACCTCTAAATATTGATTCTAATGAAGTCGTATTCAAAAAAAGTACAACAAAAATAAATTCTATTGACCCTAGTTATAGCGCAAGTTTCTACCCCGGAGGGCGCGGAGCGAATAAACTTGTTGTATACACACCAAATTTCGGTATCCACACAGGAACTAACGAATTTGGAACAGAGGCAATCGTTGAAGATAATATAGTTACCTCTCTTAGCGGTGCTGATTCTACTATTCCGAAAAACGGACTTGTAATAAGCGGTCATGGCGTTGCAAAAAATTGGATTACCCAAAATATCACAGTCGGTTCAAAAGTATATGTCGATATCTTAAACAGCACCTTGACCGTATACACAACCTCTGACAGCTATACTTATGAGGCAAAAGCTAAAATAAAAGAGGCTCAATCAATAATTGATTACTACAAAAGCACGGTTCCGAATTACAACCACCAATTACCGGAAAGTCATATTCAAACCGCAGAAAATTATTTAAAGATTGCAGATAACGAAAAACAAAACAGTACAATTTTGCGCCAATATACCGAAGAGGCAATTGATGCCGCAAATATGGCTATCAAGACATCTTTGCCATACATAAAAACAGAATTAAAAGGAACTTGGATTAGACCTACAGAAACCTCAAAAGAACAAATCATAGCAACTCTTGACAACATTAAAGCCGAAGGGTTTAACAGTGTATTTTTGGAAACTTATTTTCACGGAAAAACAATTTTCCCTAGCAAAACTATGAACAAATACGGCTTTACTGTTCAAAATGAAAACTTTGAAGGTTTTGACCCACTGGATGTTTGGATAAAAGAGGCTCACAAACGAGATATCAAAGTCCACATTTGGTTTCAATCATTCTATGTTGGGAATCAACCACCTGAATCAAATCCGTCAAGTATACTTTCAGTCCGTCCGGACTGGGGAAACAAGACAAAGAAATTTGCCTCATCTCCGACAGCAACAAAATCTGTATCTGAACATAACGGCTATTTCATTGACCCTGCAAACCCTGAAGTTCAGGAGTTTTTGCTTGAGTTGCTCGATGAAATCATCACAACTTACAAACCTGATGGTATAAACCTTGATTATATCAGATATCCTAACGCAACAGCAGGCAACGACCAAAACGCTTGGGGATTCACCGAATACGCAAGAAATGACTTCAAATCAGTTTATGGAGTTGACCCTGTAGATTTGACAACAGCAGATGCAAATTGGTATGACTGGAACCAATACCGCAGAAACAACATCACAAACTTTGTAAAAAAAGTCGGCAAATTAGGAAGAGAAAAAAATGTGTATATCAGCGCTGTTATTTTCCCAGATTTGGCATCTGCTTTAGCATCAAAACAACAAGATTGGAGAACTTGGTCTGCTAACAGTTATATTGATGGTTTCACTCCGCTATTTTTGACCTATGACCCCAAAATGCTTGCATCTATGATGAACGATGTTATGCGAATCAAAGCACCTTGCACAGACCTTTATGCAGGGCTATTTGTAACATTTATGGGCGGAGCTCCGGAAGATTTAATCCGACAAATTTATCAAACAAGAATAATGAACGCTAATGGAGTTATTATATTTGACTACGCGCATACAACACCGGTTTACGCATCTACATTGATGGCAAGTGTGTTTAATGAGCAAAAGCCAAAATCTCAAACCGTTGCGCAAAAAAAAAAGAAGTGGTGGAAGAAAAACAAGAAAGAAAGCCTTCAACAGGCAGGGTAATAATGTCCACCAACAATAAAGGATTTTGGGTGTTTACTAAGCAGTAATTCAGAGGGCTAGAGGGCAGACGAAGTAAGTCACAGATTTTGGGAAATTGGTGGACTAGGATTTGTCATTCCGAATTTAGTTCGGAATCCTTTCAATAATCAGGATTCATCAATAGTGACATTTGTTGAATATTAATTATGGAAAAGATTCTGAATCAGCTCAGTCTGCGCCCGCATACAGGCTCACACATTTCGCTCTAGCTCAATGGTTCGCTTTGTAAAGTTCAGAATGACATAGACCAAAGTGTTCAATTTGAGATTCCGAAACAAGTTCGGAATGTCAATGTGAGAATATCTTGCCTTCTTGCCCTCTGAAGAATATCTCTTTACATCAAACTTTGCTTTTACTATAATTTTAACAGTTAAAGGAAAAAGATAAGGATATAAGATGAGTATTTATTTGTTAGAAGTAGGAACAGAAGAGTTACCATATAAGTTTATTCCACAGGCAATCAGCCAACTAAAAACAGGATTTACAAACTTTTTAAATGATAACAAAGTTAAGTTTTCAGATATCAAAGTCTATGCTACACCACGCAGACTTGCTGTAATCGTTGACGGCTTGGAAAACAAAACCGCAGACGAAGAAAAAATCGTTAAAGGTCCAATCAAGACTGTAGCATTTGATGAAAACGGTAATTTAACAAAAGCCGGCGAAGGTTTCGCAAGAAAAAATAATCTTTCAAAAGACGATTTATATGTTGAAAACAATTATGTTCACGCAAAAATCGTTATCAAAGGCAAATCTATTTCTGAACTTTTAAAAGAAAATGTTCCGACTTTGTTTATGAAACTTCAAGGTGCTCACTTTATGAGATGGGGCTACAATGAAGAAAAATTCTCTCGTCCAATCAAATGGATTGTTTCTATTTTGGACAACGAAGAAGTTAAAATTAAAATCATAGATAAAGAATCTTCTACATACTCAAGAGGTCACAGATTCGACAAACAAGAAGTCTTAATCACAGACCCTTACAAATACGTTGAAACAATGAGAAGTGTTCACGTAATTGTTGACCAAGAAGAAAGAAAACAAATCATTGTAGAAAAAGCAAAAGAGGCAGCAGCTAAACTTGGCGCAACTCCTTACTACACAGATGATTTGTTAGAAGAAGTTACTTTTATCACAGAATATCCTGTACCTGCAGTTTGCGAATTTGACCCAAGGTATTTGGATATTCCTGAAGAGGTTACTGTTACGGTTATGGCGGTTCATCAAAGATATTTCGCCCTATACAAAGATGGCAAACTTATCAACAAATTCATCACTATGACAAACTACATCGGTGATAATTTTGAAAACATTGCAGCCGGTAACGTTAGAGTAATCAAGGCAAGACTTGATGATGCCGTATTCTTCTTCAACGAAGATACTAAAAAACCTTTGGTTGACTATGTTGAAGCCCTAAAAGGCGTAACTTTCCAAAAAGGTATGGGTTCAATGTTTGACAAAACTCAAAGACTTATCAAGTTGTCAAACGACATTGCAAAAGACTTAAATGTTGAATCTAAAGATGTTGAAAGAACTGCATTGTTATGTAAAGCAGATTTGACAACAAACCTTGTATTTGAATTTACCGAACTTCAAGGCTTTATCGGTGCTGATTATGCAAGAGTTTCAGGCGAAGATGCGAAAGTTGTTCAAGGTATCAAAGAACATTACTTCCCACTAAATGCTGAAAGCGAAACAGCAAAAGGTATTGAAGGTCAAATTGTTGGCATCGCGGATAAAATTGATACAGTTTGTGCTGTGTTTGCAGCAGGCAAAAAACCTACAGGTTCATCTGACCCACTAGGTGTAAGACGTGCAGCACTAGGTGTAATTAGAACTATCTTAGATGGGAACTTAAAAATCAATATCGACAAATACATCAAAGATGCTCTAAAAGCTCTACCTGTACAAAGAGATTGCGCTGATGAAATCAATGAATTTTTCGTACAAAGAATGATTATTTTCTTGGCTGATAAGTACAACAAAAACGTACTTGAGGCATGTTCTATGAAAAACCCATTGGCTGACATCGCTGATTACGTAGAAAGAGTAAAAGTTGTGAGCGAACTTAATGCCCCTCAACTTGTTGAAAACGCAAACAGAGTAATCAGAATATTAAAAGACAACAGCGAAGATTCAATTAACGAAGGCTTTTTCAAAGAACAAGCAGAAAAAGATTTGTATGCTACAATTAAAACGGTAAACGAAACAACTGATTACAAAGCTTATTTGAAAGAATTGGAAAATCTTAACCCTGTTGTTACAAAATTCTTTGATGATGTTCTTGTCATGGATAAAGATGAAAATGTTAAGAAAAATAGGATTGCTTTGCTAACATTATTAAAGAAAAAATACGAACATTTAACAGATTTCAGCAAAGTATAGTGCTGATTTCAAGTATTTTGTTAAATTTTGTTAAATTTTGTAAACTTCAATTGTTAAAAAGTCAATTATTTTTTTCAGGATACTTTAAAATAGTACAAGAAGGTAAAAGAAAATAGAGGTAGAAAATGTTCGACCGACTCAAAAACTTAAAACTCGTACAACGATTAAAGGAAACTGTAAGCCCAAGACTACGTTGGTTAGCATTTTCCAATAAAAATAACTTAGATAAAAGCACCACAGATTATTTAGAAACTATTAGCGGTGTGGAAAATCTACAATCACTTTCTGACGACCTAGAGCTGGAAGCAATGGTCAGAGCCCAACTCAAGCAAGAATTTCCAAACATTGAAAGCATGAAATCTTATGAGTTGTTAGTAGATGCAGTAATGCATAATCTTAGAAAAAAACAGCTTCAAGCCGACGATAATCTTGATATCGAATAGATTATCACAACAGTTAAACGAAAAATAATACCCACAAAGGGTATTATTTTTTTGCTAAAAAATTATTTTGCACAAAGACTTCGCGTCAAATTATAAACCAATTCCAATTTTTCAGGATTATCACAAATTTTAGTAATATTTTTATTTATCATTTGAAGTAATTCAGCACAATCTTTCAAATGATTTGTTGCAAACAACTCTTCTGCCGTGATATCAAAAGCATCCAAAATTTTATCTAACGTTTCAGCTTTGACAAAATTTTCACCTGTTTCTATACTACTCAAGGCTTTTTGAGATACTTCAATCAACTCAGAAAGTTTTTCTTGAGTGTATCCTTTTTCTATTCGCATACGTTTTATTTTTTTACCGAGTTCTTTTTTTATGCCCATAATTACAATTTAAAATTCTTTATAACAAAATTTTACTGTCCATAAGTATTATATGTAAAGTTATGTAAACCTCGAACCATTTGTTAATTCTATATTTTAGACATATAGTATTAAAAATTCTAAATTTTGTGAAATTTTTCTTAGGGAAATGTTTTTATATAAATGTAAGTGATGTGCATCTTTCACGAGAGTATATTAATCGAAAGGAGAAATCTACATGTATTTAGGTAAAATTAATTTTCTTGACCAATTCAATGAAATAAAAATCATTCGAAAAACAGAACATCAACCCAAATTAGCACGAATTGATATGGCACACATGGGAGGAATTTCAACAAAGCAAATTACCTCAAATGATATTGAAAATTTTCTAAATGAACCTCGACCAAGCAAAGCCGCAAAAGGAGTGCTAGAGAAAAGTCCTGTAGGCTTAGGAAATGAACCAACAAAACAAGATTTTGAAAAAATGGGGTACGAGTTTGCAGGAACACAATACCACATGGGAGCACCAGTAATTTACAAATCCTCTGACGGTGGAACTATCACAATATACAATGGCAAAGGAAGTGCCGAAATGGGTGAAGACAAAAGAAAAATTGTCTATCAAAAAGGTAACTTAATACAAGAAATGTATTACGACGACAATGGAAAACTGAAAGAAGGCAAAATTATAGTTAAGGATAAGCTTACAGGATTTCAAGAAAGAAATGTCGGTTTTTGGATGGAAAACGGCAAAATGAGTTATATTGAATAAATTTAAAGTTAAGGCGATTTAATTATAAATCGCCTTTTAATTTCAAATTGGTAAGATAGATAATTCCAATTCTTCTAAACTCGATTTATAACTCATATATGACAGCAATAATCGGTATAAAAATAGAAAATAGAATTGAAGAGTCAACAAAGCTGCAAGAAATTTTGACAAAATACGGATGTAACATCAAAACGCGAATAGGCTTACACGATATGGGGGAATACAAATGTTTGAATTACGGCATCGTATTGATTGAAGTCATTGATAAAACAAATGAAATTTATGATGAGCTTTCTAAATATTGGAAGGTACAAATTATGAAGTTTTAAATTTTGTAAACAAAACTCCTCATAAACAGCAAAAAAAATCTTGATGTGTTTTCATGCCTAAGGGACTCACTAAGAGATGATAAATCCAATCAATCAGCCTAATAGTGTAAAAACCAGCATTTTTTACATCAACGATTACCATGGCAAGTCCATAAATATGGAACGCACCATCACCGCATCTAACGCTTTTGATGCTCGTAACAAAGATAAAAAAGATGTTGACACTTTAAAATTATCTTCAGGCGATATTATGATTGGCGAAGATTTTAAGACAAACCAACTTGCGGTACTGTTTCAAAAAATAATCGGCATTAGAGCCTCTGCGGTCGGCAATCACGAATACGATATGCAAGACAAAGTCGGTGCGATTTTGCCGTTGATTTCGTATAATCTTTTGGCAGCAAATGTAAAAATCAGTCCGCAAAATCCGTGGAGTCACAAAATTGAATCTAAAATCGTAGAAGAGAAAAACGGTCACAAATACGGAATCATAGGCGCATCACCGATTGACTTATATAAACGTTCAAAAGAAGGAGTAATCCAAAAACAAATTCAAGTCGACAAGCCAAGAGAAACCGTAATGGATATTCAAAAAGAAGTCGACAAAATGCAAAAACAAGGGATAAATAAGATAATATTGTTATCGCACCTTGGCTACACGATGGACAAAATTGTCGCAAACCAAACCCAAGGCATTGACGTCATTTTGGGCGGTCACTCTCATGACTTACTTCTTGATGTCAAAGAAGGAAAAAATCTGTTTTACTCAAAAACAGGTGAGCCTGTTGTTATAACACAAGCAGGACGGGACGGCAAAAATTTTGGCATATTGAACCTTGAATTTGACCAAAACGGAGTTATCAAAAAAGTCCAAAACAACGTAGGCTACACTAGAAATTTCAAACGTTTTGCACCTGCAAAATATATTTTTGACAAGATTTTTGGAGCAAGAGAAACTTACGGACAAATAAAATCCGCTCCTCCTCCGCTTAAACACGATTTAATTGAACCAAATCCGCACGCATATTTTATCACAGACTGTATGAGAAAAGATTTGAACTGTGATATTGCAATTCTGCCATCTCCTAATATTCGCGGATACTTTGAACCTGGGAAAGTCGACACAAGGATTTTGGCAGATGTTTTGCCTTTCCAAAACAAACTGTACAAAATGAGCTACAGCGAAAAAGACCTTGTTGATGCGATTAAACTTGCCGCAAAATCATTTACAAATGTTGCAAATAAACCTGGAATTTTCTACACATCGGGCTTAAAATACACAGTCAACACTTCCGGTCATATTTTGTCTATGAAATTTGTTGATAAAAACGGAGTTGAAACACCTATAGATATAAACAATCCAAGGACAGACAAATACTATACAACAGTGCTAAACGATTATTGTGCGCAAGGAAACGATGGTTTTACAAAATTAAATCAACCTGACAGAATTATTGAAAAATATGATTTTGATGCAACAAAATGCGTTCAAGATATATTGAAACAATCAAAAGAACCTGTCGAAATATATGACGATGGCAGAATCCAAGTTATCCCTGATTAAAAATCTTTGATTTCACAATTTTTGCAAAACTACCTAAATACGCAAATTTCAAAATCGTAATAAGATAAACAAATACGCAAACATCTGCCAAATATACAGAAAGTCTCAACGGCTCTGAGGAAATTTTATGTGCAAAATTTGCGACATAATAAACACCACAACTTGGAATAACTGTTAAAACAATCACCCCAAAAACCGCACATATAACAGGGATTAAGCATTTATCTATATATTTAAAAATTGAAGATGGCAACATAATTTCTTTTGAATACCTAAAATCAGAGGTAAATCTGACTAAAATCAAGTTCATAAACGGAAGAGAGCAAACCAACAAAGAAGACAATAAATAAATCAATGTCGAATTTTTGGTTGGCAAAATAAACATTGCACCAAACACCAAAATAACTGCATAATATACTTGCCACAAAACAAAAACAGGAAATATCTTGAAAAACATTGTCATCGGAACTAAATCCATTGTTGGCAACCCATTTCCCATATTTCCAAACCTTGAATGTACGAATTTGCAATCATAGCCGAATAAATAAATCATCAACACCAAACAAACCGTCAATGATATCCACAATTCAAATCTTGAAGATGGAGCTACAGCAAAAAAGTCGAAAAACATTGAACTTGGACCCCAAGCAGCAACGATATTATTCAACAAAATCACAACAATTCCTAATATTGAAAAAAGCGTTATATGATTTTGTACTGCATTTTTACCTTTATATATTGCTTTTAACTGGTTCAAAACTTCCATATAAAAATCTCTCTTTCCTTTAATTATAGCAACATTAAACCTAATTGCAAGCAAGCATTTTTATTATACAATTGAGGTATGGAAACAGAATTAAAACAAGAATTAAGTCAAATTACACCAAGACTCAACAAGCTAAAGGAGTGTCTTTGACCCAAATAAAATTCAGCAGGAATTAACTGCATTAGAATCAGAAATGCAAAATCCTGATATTTGGTCAGACAATTCAAAAGTCTCAAAAATCGGTCAACAAATAAAAGATAAAAAAGAAATTTTAGAAAAATTTTCAAAGTGGTCTCAAGTCATAGAAGATTGCAATGCTGCAATTGAACTCTCTGACAGCGATTTAATCGCAGACAGTTATGCACAAATTAAAAACTTGAGTAAAGAACTTGAAAAATTTGAACTACAACAAATGTTATCCGGTGAATACGATGAGGCGGATGCAATTTTGACAATCAATGCCGGAGCTGGCGGAACAGACGCCCAAGACTGGGCGAGTATGCTACTTAGAATGTATATGCGCTGGGTTGAAAAACGAGGTTGGACGTATGAACTCCTTGATAAACTTGACGGAGAAGAGGCAGGCATCAAGTCCGCAACAATAAAAATCAGCGGAAAATACGCTTTTGGCTACGCAAAAGCTGAAAAAGGGGTACACCGACTTGTCAGAATTTCGCCATTCAATGCAAACGGCAAACGCCAAACAAGTTTTGCCTCTGTTGAAGTTTCTCCGATTATAGAAGATTTTGAAAAAACAATTTCTATTCCGCCGGAGGATTTAGAAGTTACGACAATGCGCTCAGGCGGTGCAGGCGGTCAAAATGTCAACAAAGTAGAAACCGCAGTCAGAATATTGCACAAACCGACAGGAATCGTCGTAAAATGCCAGCAAGAACGTTCTCAACTTCAAAACAAAGAATACGCAATGCAAATTCTTGTTTCAAAACTTTTGGCGATAAAAGAAGCTGAATACGAGCAAAAAATGGCTCAACTGAAAGGTGAGAATGTAGACATTAACTTTGGTTCACAAATTCGCTCTTACGTATTCCATCCGTATAAAATGGTAAAAGACCACCGCACAGGCTGCGAAGTCGGCAATGTCGATGCTGTAATGGATGGAGATATTGACGAATTTGTCGAAAGTTATTTAAGAAAATTTAGCTAATTTGTTCAACTATATAAAATATGCTAAAATACAACAATATTAGAATTTAAAAGGGGAACTTTATAAATGGAAGAAGAAAAGAAAGAAAAAGCCACAAATCTTGAACTTTTAAGACACTATATTGCATCTGCAATAATTTACGGACTAGTTTTGTTATGCATAATCTTTTGTCCTGCATATTATGAAACTATTGAAGAAAATTCAGGATTTGATTATACAATATTTTTCACTGTCTTTTATCTTGGGTATTTGCTAATCGCACCGATTATTTATTGGACAGTGAGACCACAATCGGTCAAAGACTCACGTAACATGACAATCTTTGGATATTTTGCCAGACAATTTTCTAAAGACATGCCTGTTGAACACTTTTTAAAAGGACTTGAACCGACAGAAAAAGAAAAACAAGCGATGATGATTGTCTTTATGCAAACATTTTTCGGAGTTTATTGCGTAAACACTCTATGCAACAACTACCTGCCAAGCTTTGGCTATAATTTAGACTTTTTGAAAGTTATGTTTGAACAAGCCGTTCAATATATTTCAGCAGGTTCAGGAATTTTGTCAGGAATAATACAATATCTGAATGACACAGGCGATATGTGGATAAAATTAGCAATGACAATAAACTTGGTTGTTCTTGCAATCAGTTATTTGTCAGATTTAGACCTGTTCAAAAATAAAATCAAATCAGTTGATACCACACCTCTTGGGGTAATCTCTTGTATCATGTGCTACTACCCTGTAGTCCTTCTTACAGATAAATTTTTGCAAGTAACAGAAGATTCACTACTGCCTGTAAATAATCCTGTCTTGCTTGCGATATTGAATTTGTTTGCAATTATCGCAAATTTCGGAATGTTGATTGCGGTACTAAGACTTGGTACAAAATCAGGAAACTTAACTAATAGAGGAATCGTTACAGGATTCCCTTATAACATAGTAAGACACCCTGAATATTCTATGCAAATTTTCTACATAATTATCACAACAATTCCATTATATTTGGCAAGTGATATGGGCTATGGCGACAAATTCTTTGTGACAGTAGCAACTTTGGCGTGGATATTTATTTATTACCTGAGAGCAATCACCGAAGAACGCCACTTGATAAAAGATTCAAAATACCAAGAATATGTCCTAAATGTCAAACACAGATTCTTACCTTGGTTGATATAATTTAAAAAGATTTACTAACCAAACGGCGCACATCGATTTCGATGTGCGCCGTTTGTTATTAACCTTAATTTTGATTTATTTATTTTTTACACCATATATGTTTTTCAAACTGGTTTTTACTGCATCAAAAACATCTTCAACATTATCTAAACTAAACTCTTTTACCTGTTTTGCTAAATCTAATCCACTATTTGTTAGAGCATCTTGTTTATCCGCACCATTTGCATATCCACTCAACATCCATTCAGGTTGTTTCAAACTTTGAATAGTTAATTTTGTATTTCCTTGGTAAGGGGTTTGCGGATGAACACATTTTGTAAACCCATCTATATTGGCACTACGTGTAAGAGTCAAAACCGTATCTACACCATTTGCCAAATCTCTATCAAATCTGTCTCTCATTAAAGGTGTCTCATATAATGCTTTTAAAACGGCAAAATCCGCACCTTTGTTTTTATTAAAACCTTTTAACACAAGAGCCTGAAACGCAGGATTTGTATTGTTGTTTTGATTAACTTTTGAAATTTGCATAATTATCTCCTTTTTTATCCATAACATTATAAAACTGCTAAAAAATAAATTTGCTAGAAAGATATAAAATAAGATGTCGCGCAAAACTTAATAAATTAAGTTTTGCGCGATTCAAAGTTCAAAATTATAATTAAATCATGTGTCAAAATTCAAAAACCTGAGCAACGCACTAAAAAAGCCACCTTTCAAGGTGGCTTTTAGATTAGGAGGAGGTGGGATTCGAACCCACGGAACGCTCGCACGTTCGACGGTTTTCAAGACCGCTCCGATCAACCGCTCTGGCACTCCTCCAAGCAATTGCTTCAGATGTATTATTATAATACCAATTCAAAATTAAATGTCAAGAACTAATTTATAAATTATTTGCATGATTTTTTATTTTCCCATAATAACTATAATTTACTATATGGAAACCAATGTCGACAAATCACAAGCTATCGCAATCAGGCGAACTTCAACCCTTCAATTTATACTTTTTACAATCATCTCACTAGGGTTATATTGGTATGTTTGGCTATGGAAATTAATCACGGATGTCAACAAGTTATCTAGTAAAAGACACATACACCGCACAATTTGGTTTCCAATACTGATAATTTTGGAAAGTTATTCAATTTGGTTGAACATAAAAGGCTTAAATAGTGAGTTCATCCTCAACAAAGCAGATGTAGCATGGTGGATTTTGCAGCTTAGTTTAGCTTTACAGATTTTGAAAAACATAGAAAACCACATCATTGAAGAATTTGACATAAAAATAAGGCATAACATCTTTGGTTGGCTATTTTTTAGCACATTTTACATAAATTTCAAAATAAACAGACTGCCAAAAGACATAAAAAAGGCTTATGCCAAGAAGTTAGAAAAAATCAAAGAAAGTCAAAACGGCTAGATTTTCTCTTTATGCTAAAATTAACTTATGGAAGTTATTGAAAATTTATACGGAAAATGGTGTAAAATACCTGATAAAATACGATTTCTTTTTATCGGCGGAGTAAATGCAGCTATTTCATACATAATTTTTGCAATTGCGCTATATATTTTGGGTGACAAAAACTATCAAGCATGCGTAATTTTGCAATGGACAATTTCATCGATATTTTCATATTTTAATCAAAAATTCTTTGTATTTTGTACAAAAGGCAATTACCTGAAAGAATACCTAAAATGCTGTTCTACTTGGGCTGTAAGCTATCTTTTGAACGTCATAATTTTGGAATTATTGGTCAGATTTGCAATAAAAAATGTCTACCTGTCACAATTCGTTTCAATATTCATTGTATCAGTCGTAACTTATGTTTTGTTCAAATATTTTGCGTTCAAAACTCACAAAAAGTAAGCACTAAAGATTTTTATCAGATTCTTTAATCGGCGCGCCGACAACTCGTTCAAGTTCCGCAGCGTTTATATTGTATTGCAAAAGGTTTGAATAATAGTCTAACTGTGCGTTAAGATATGTATTTTCAGAATCTTTAAATTCAATTGCATTACCTAAGCCGACTTGATAGCGTCTAAATGCCTGATATTGTTGTTCTTTAGCTTGTTGCAGAGCCAATTTTGAAACCGCAATACTGTCATGAGAATTCATCAAATTGATATATGCGCTTTTTACATCCAAATACACATTTTGACGTTCTTGTTCATAATCTGCCACATATTTTTTGTAAGTTGCAGTAGCCTCATCGACTTGTTTTTTCAACAACATCAAATTCAATGCCGAATATTGAAGTTGAACACCGACTTGATAGCCATAGTCTGCATTTATTTTTCTACCACCATGGTTATATGAACCAAATGCGCCAACATCAGGCGTAAACGCACGTTTTGCACTTCTGATATTTAATTCTGCAGCATCCATTCTTTTCTTTGCTGCAAGAAGTGCAGGACGAGAAGTTTGAGCAAGTTGAATCAATTCTGGGAAATTAACAGCATACTCTTTTGAATTTAAACCATCTTTTAACACGACTTCCGCAAGCTCAGGAATACCAACCGCATTTGCTAACTGAACGGCCGCCAATTCTTGAGTATTTTTTGCTTTAATTAAGTTCAACTTTGCTTTCCCCAAGTTATATTCAGCATAAGTAACATCAATTTTAGCCTTTTTACCGATATCATAATAAGCTCTTGCCTGTTTCAATTGAAGTTCATAATCTTGTACGGTATTTTCATAAACTTCTTTTTGCAATTTGGCAAAAACCATATTGTAATAAGCTGCTTTTACATTATAAATAACAGTTTCAATACTTGTTTCTGCATCAAATCTTGAAGACTCGTAGTTCTTTTTCGCAGTATCTGCAGCGGCCTTTGTTTTACCAAAGTCAAATAACAACATATTAGCAGACAAAGTCGGCACATAATACATATCGTATTTTTGAACCATCATTCTTGAGAAATTACCGCCCATAGTGTTTAGCATATCGTTTCGTGAATAGCTTACACCTGCTGAAATTGTTGGGAAATAATTTGACCAAGCTTGTCCGATACGAGTTTTATAGATTTCTGAATTACTGATAGCAGACATAATTGCAGGGTGGTGGGTAATCGCAAGTTTGATACAGTCAGGGAGCGAAACTTCACCGTTCATATCCGCATATTCAATTTGGCTGTTGATTGTAGGGAATTTTGTTTCATACATTCCCTCAGCCTCTTGAGATGATTTAGTTTTTGTTCTTTGGTTTGATTTTAATTTTTTAATTTCTGTTTTTTGATTAACTTTAACCTCTTTTTCAGGTTCAATGATATGAATTTCCTTATCTTTTGAAGCTATCAAATCAGAATCGGATGTATTTACCTTTTTGGCAAAAGCAAAATTTGAGCTTAATGCCAAAACTGATGCTATTAAAATTGTATTAAAAACCTTTTTCATTTATTACATCTCCAAATCTTTTTCTGTAATTTCTTTTTTAGGGAATTTGTCAACAAATTCTTGAACTAAAACATAGAATGCCGGAGTCAAAGCTGCACCTAATGTCGCAGCAGCAACCATACCGCCAAATACTGTTGAACCAACAGATATTCTTGAATTAGCACCTGCTCCTGATGCAAATATCATCGGCAATACACCAATAATAAATGCAAGTTCAGTCATCATAATTGCCCTAAATCTCAATTTTGCAGCTTTAATGGCAGCCTCTTTTACAGACAAGCCGTTTTTCTCGTGTTCTTCTTTTGCAAATTCTACAATCAAGATAGATTGTTTAGCTGCCAAACCAATCAATGTAATCATACCAACTTGAGAATAAATATCAAAAGATTGGTTAATCATCATTTGGAATAACAATGCACCTAATGCTGCAATCGGAGACACCAACAATACTGCAACCGGAATTGTATAACTTTCATACAACGCTACAAGGAACAAATATACAAATAGTAATGCCATTGCAACAATTACAATTGTTTGACCTGAGGCCTCTCTTTCTTGAGCAGAAGTACCTGACCAATCAAATGTCATATCTGAAGGCAATGTCTTTTTAGCAACTTCCTCCATTGCCTTCATCGCATCACCTGAACTCTTTCCTGCAGCCTGTTGACCTTGGATTTGAACAGATTCATACATGTTGTATCTTGAAATAGATGCTGTACCAACTGTTTGACGTAGTGACATTATTGAAAGTACCGGAACTTGTACACCGTTTTTATTTTTTACATAAATACCTGATAAATCAGCAGCCTTATCACGGAATCTGCTTTCTGCCTGCAATTGAACCTTGAAAACTCTGCCGTATTTATTAAAGTCATTTACGTAATATGTACCAAGCATTGATGATAATGTTGAATAAAGTTCAGACAAGTCAACATTTTGAGCCAAAGCTTTTTCATAATCAATATCTACAATATATTGTGGTACGTTTGCTTGGAATGAAGTATTTACACTTGATAGTGATGGGTCTGCGTTTGCAGCTGCAACAAGCTTGTTTGCCCAAGATTCCATTTCTTGTGCAGTGTATTCACCTTGTGATAGCATTTGGAATTCAAAACCACCCATCATACTCATACCCATAATTGCCGGAGGTGAAAATGCCATAATTGATGCCTCTTTTGTATTACCGGCAATCTTTCTGACTTCTGATAATATAGCAGTGTGAGAAAGATTTGTAGGTCTGCCTTGAATTTTCCTTTTTACCCAGTCAATAGGACCAATTTTTCTATCTGCATAATCATCTAACTGAATAATCGCAGTTGCTGAGTTTACTGCACCATTTCCGCCAAATATTGTAAGTTTACTAGCATCGACACCATCCAAAGCCTTTACTTGGTCTGCAAATTTTCTTGAAACCTCTTCGGTTCTTGATAGTGACGCACCATCTGGAAGGGTAATTGATGCAAGTAATAGACCTTGGTCTTCATCAGGGATAAAACCTGTAGATATAATTTTAAATGAACCTAACGTCAAACCAACGATTACCAAATATGTGATTATTACAAGTTTTTTGTCATAAACAAACTTTGTAACAAATTCCATATAAAAATCTTCCAATTTATTGAAATAATTATTAAAGACTTCAACAATTTTAGAAGTTTTTTTATTGATTTTTTCTTTGATATGTTCAAAATGAAGTTTCAAAGGATTTTTAGAATTTTCTTGTTTATCTTCTTTCTTATGTCCTAAAAAATGAGAACACATTGCAGGAGAAAGTGTCAACGCACAAATTGCAGAAATCGCAATAGATACAGCGATACAAACCGCAAATTGCTTATACATAACACCTGTCATTCCGCCCATAAACCCGATAGGAACAAACACCGCCATCAAAACAAGTGCCATCGCAACAAGTGATGAACCAACTTCTTCCATTGTCAATTGAGTTGCAATAATAGCAGATTTACCTTCATCAATGTGTCGTTTTACGTTTTCAATTACAACAATCGCATCATCAACTACAACACCAACTGCCAACACTAATGCAAACAGTGATAACAAGTTAATTGACATACCAAGAGCATCTAAAGCAAAGAATGTACCGACTAAAGATACCGGAATTGTTGCACAAGGAACAAGAGTTGCCATCCCATCACCCAAGAATAGGAAGATAATCAATACAACGATTAAACCTGTCAATAGGATAGTAAATTCAACTTCCTTCATTGATTCTTGAATATACTCAGCATCATCTTTAATAGTCATAATTTTGATACCGTTTGTCATTCTTGAATTTAATTCATCAATTTTAGCGTGAACGGCTTTTGACATATTAATAACGTTAGCATCAGGAAGTTGAGATATCATAACAATTGCAGAAGGTTTACCGTTTACCAAACCTAAGTTTGAATAAGATTGTGCACCTAATTCAACCCTTGCAACATCTTTGACTCTGACATTTGAGCCATCCATATTTGAACGAATAATAATGTTTTCAAAATCTTTTACATCAGCAAGCCTGCCTTTTGTTTTTAAGGTTAATTGCAAAGCCTGAGCATCATCTGTAGGCAATTGACCTAACGCACCTGCTGTAACTTGCGTATTTTGGTTAGAAATAGCTGATTTTATTTCACTTGTTGAAATATTTAACCCTGCCATTTTTTGAGGGTCAAGCCATATTCTCATTGAATAATTTGAAGAGCCGAATACCGAAACCTTACCAACTCCACGAATTCTTGCAAGTTCATCTTTAATATAAATATCTGCATAATTTGAGATAAACAATGGGTCATAAGAATTATGTGGAGAATTTACGGAAATCATCAAAAGCCCCGGACCTCCGGTAGATTTTTTTACCGACAATCCATATCGCCGAACCTCTTCCGGCAAACGAGGCGTAACTAATTGCAACTGGTTTTGAACGTTTACAACTGCCATATCAGGATCAGAACCAACCGCAAAATATAGAGTTAAGCTATAAGAACCGTTCTGTGATGTAGAAGACATATAAATCATATCTTGAACCCCGTTCAATTGAGCTTCAACAGGAGCAGCAATTGTGGATTCAATAACGTCAGAACTTGCACCGGCATAAGTTGCTGATACAACAACCTGCGGAGGTGTAATTGATGGATATTCTTCTAATGGTAAAGTATTTATCATCAAAATACCTGCAAGTAATATTGCAAGTGATATTACAATCGCAAGTTTTGGTCTGCGTATAAATAAATTACCCTGTTTTTCTTCTGACATCACATATACCCTTTATTAAAAATTATTTATTTCTTTGATTTTTTTGAAGTTTGTTTTTTAGCTTTTATTGTGTCCATTTGTTCTTTTGAAACAATTTTGACCGGACTTCCTGGGGTTACTTTCAAAATACCCTCAACAATTACTTTATCTCCCTGTTTTAAACCTTCTTTTACAATCCAGTTATCACCTGATTGCCCTTGCGTTTTAATATAAGTCAATTTAGGAAGACCTTTATTATCAATAGTATAAACGTATTTACCCTCTTGATTTTCTTGAACGGCAACAATAGGAACAACAGGAACTTTTACTGGATTATTAGCAAATAATCTTACATTGACAAATTCGCCATGTAGAAGTTTGTTATTGGGGTTTTGGAATGTTGCACGCAATGTAACTGTACCAGTTGTTTGGTCAACTTTATTGTCTAAGAAATCTTGGATACCGTTAAGTTCGTATTTATCTCCATTTTGAAAAAATAATTCAACTTTTCTTTTCGCATCA
This sequence comes from Cyanobacteria bacterium UBA4641, assembly GCA_002405805.1. GTDB lineage: Bacteria > Cyanobacteriota > Vampirovibrionia > Gastranaerophilales > Gastranaerophilaceae > Zag111. The sequence continues at coordinate 52,159 of DHMN01000014.1, forward strand.
GCTTTTTTATCAATTGTTGAAATAGCTGCATAATCTTCTGAAGATAATGGGAAAGTTACATAAATCGGGTTTGTACTATTTATCGTTGTTAAAGAACCAGATGATGGTGTTACATAGTTTCCGACAGTAACATCAATAATACCAATTCGTCCATCTACCGGAGCTTTAACTCTTGTATAACTTAGATTTCTGTTCGTATCTTTATAATTAGATTGAGCAGCTGCTAACTGAGCTTGCAAGGCATCTCTATTAGCTAAAATTTCATCATATTTAGCTTTAGCAATATAATCTTGCCTTACAAGTTCTTCGGCTCTAGCGAGTTGTTTATTTGCATAAGCAAGCTGAGCCTTAATATTTTGGATATTAGCACCTGCAACATTTGAAGCATTTTGATATTCTGCAGGTTCAATTAAAAACAATGTTTCACCGGCTTTTACATAGTCGCCTTCCTTGAAGAAACTCTTCTGTAAATAACCTGAAATACGAGCCATTATACTAACTTGGTATTTTGAAATGACTCGTCCGGGGGCATCAAAAGTTCTGATTACGTCGTTTCCTTCAATTTGTTGAACTACAACATTAGGCGGTGCGACATTAAGTCTTGCTTTTTGTTTCATCATACCGCCAACAGAAGAAGCTACAAATCGAAAACCGATATCAACTAAAGCTATTATAATTATTAATAGTATCTTTTTTTTCATTATTCTAAGTTCTCCCTAGTCAAATTTTGACCTAAATCAACATTACAATTGTATAATGGATAAAAAAAGTATGCAAATTAAATTTGAGAATTTTTTATATATTCTAAAATCTTATTAAGAGCAATACTTCTATGAGAAATTGTATTTTTTAACTCTTCGGACATTTCAGCAACAGTGATTTCATATCCGTTAGGAATAAATATTGGGTCATAACCAAATCCGTTGTGTCCTGATTGAGTTTTAGCAATTTGTCCATTACACTCTCCGATTTCTTTATCAAGAATTTGTCCAAACTCATCAACAAGTGTCATAGCACAAACAAATTTTGCACTTCTATTACCGAATGGAGCTAAATTATTCAAAAGTTTATCAATACGTTTTTGCGGTGTTGTGTCATATCTGGCAGAAAATATCCCCGGTTCTCCATTCAAAGCCTCAACACATAAGCCTGAATCATCTGCAAGAGATATACAATGAGATAATCTTGCAGCTTCTTTAGCCTTAATAAAAGAATTTTCTTCAAAAGTTGTACCGTTTTCTATCGGGTTAAATGCTGCAGGTGGAAGAACAAATTCAACCCCAGAACCTTTTGAAATATCATTTATTTCTTGCAATTTATGGGAATTCCCTGTTGCAAAAACAATTTTTATAGTTTTGTTATTTTCCATATCTTCTTTGCCTTTTTCCAAATTCTAAAATAGAATCTTTTAGAGAATTTTTGTCAAAATCAGGCCAAAATTCGTTTCTGATAATAATTTCAGAATACGCAATCTGCCACAACAAATAATTTGAAATTCTCTGTTCTCCACCTGTTCTAATTAAAATATCAGGGTCCGGAACACCTGCGGTGTATAAGTTGTCTGAAATAAGTTTTTCACTTATTTCGTTTGGTTTTACGCCAGATTCAACAATTCTTTGAACTGCATGCACAATTTCATCTCGAGAACCATAATTCAATGCGATTTGTAAGATAACACCCGTATTATTTTTTGTTGTTTCAACCGCATTTGCTAAAATATTTTGAAGTTTAACA
>DHMN01000014.1:53930-54145 GCA_002405805.1 Cyanobacteria bacterium UBA4641
TGAAGTTTAACACTTAATCTTGTTAAATCTCCGATAAAATGAATTTGAACATTTTCTTTGTGCATTTCTGCCAGTTCATTAGTCAAAGTAACAGCAACTAAATTCATTAAAAATTCTACTTCTTCTTTTTTTCGGTTCCAATTTTCAGTAGAAAAAGCATAAACTGTTAAATATTTAATTCCAAAATCATTACAGGCTCTCAAAATATTTTTTAG
>DHMN01000012.1:0-6092 GCA_002405805.1 Cyanobacteria bacterium UBA4641
TGGGACCAGAGGGATTCGAACCCACGACCAAGGGATTATGAGTCCCCTGCGCTACCGCTGCGCCATAGTCCCAACAACGGTATAATTAAAGCCACAAAACATTGCAACCTCTTTACTAAATCTATCATCAAAATTTCAAAAAATCAAGTTCTTAATTATACTGTAATCATGTTCTTGTCTTGAACTTTTGCACGATGATTTTGTAATTCTTTAGATGCTGGCATTATTATGCAATTGCAAAGTTCAGTCCCTGTCGGAACTTCAGCATTATCCAAGACAATACAATTGTCCAGCATTATATATTCGCCAAGTTTACAATTATTCCCTATGACAGAATTCCCCATAAATCTGACGGTTGATGGGATTTTAGAATTCCCTTTGATATAAGAGCCTAAATTTGTATCAATAATTTTTGGCATCTTAATTTTGCATTTGCCGTTAAAAATATCCTGCATAGATTGTTTGTATTGCTCAATTGTTCCAATATCATTCCAATAACCGTTCACCTCAAAGGTATTGATTTGACCTTCTTCTAGCAATTGAGGGAACACATTTTTAGCAAAATCGTAAAAAGTATTTTCCGGAATATAATCAAAGATTTTATAATTGAATATATAAATTCCGGTATTGATTAAATTGCTTTTTGCCTCTTCAAGTGACGGTTTTTCTTGAAATTCTTTGATATAGCCGTTTTCATCAGTAACCACAACACCAAAATGAGAAACTAATTCATGTGGAACTTGTTTTACTCCTATTGTTGCAATTGCGCCTGATTCTTTATGAATTTTTATACCTTCTTCAATTTCGGCATTAGTCAAAACATCGCCCGACATAACAATAAAATCTTCACCTTCATTGAAGAAATATTGGCATTTTTTCACGCCACCAGCAGTACCTGATAGAGCGGTTTCTTTAATATAATTAAAATTTATACCAAGGTTATTTTTTTTGTATCTGTCTATAATTTTGTCTGCAAGATAATAAGTATTAGAAATTACATCTTTTACCCCAAGTTTACTCAACTGGGTTAAAATGATATCCATCAACGGTTGATTCATCACCGGAATAAGCGGCTTTGGAACAGATAATGTCAAAGGTTCTAGTCGAGACCCCATGCCTGCTGCCATTACCATCGCTTTTAATTTTTTTTTCATCTTGCTATAATCCCTAATCTGTCTTGTTGAGCCAATTATACTACCAAGGGTATTTTTTATCAATAGTCCAATTGGATGCTTTTATAAAGGCTAAACACGCCGAACCAACACCATTTCCGTACACACTTTTGGGTGCAAATTTGTTACAACCGTCTTCAAATTTTTTACTGCTTAATTGTTTGTAATCATACACATCTTGAGGGATTCCGCATTTATCAAATCCACCCAAATGTATGCCATTTTTGATATCATGTTTTTTATAAACTTCTTCATCACAAATATCAGGTCTTTGTTGGTTATTGTAAAAATACATTACAAAAACATCTTTGCCAAGTTTATTTTCTCCGACAGGTCCGTCTACATCTATGATTGCGGTGACTAAATGCTGTTTACTTTTGCTAAATCCGATAACGGTTTTGTCAGGCAAAATAATACTATATAAAGATTTATCAAAAAATTTATTTTTCTTTAAGTCAGTATATTGAGGAGACTTCCAACAATCGTTTTGACTACCTTTGCAGTAAGATTGAATTTCAAAATACGGTGTAAAATAGGTTTCTGCAAAAGTATTTACCGGCAAGGTCATATCATATTCATCCAAATTTGAACCTGTAATATATGCATAATTTCTATTTGCCTGAATCAAAGTTGCATAAACTTTCATCAACTGCGACAAAGCTTTTTTCTGTTTATACGAATTGTAAAAAGGTACTGCAAGACAAGCAAACAAAAATAAAAAAACAATACCCATGATTAACAAAGTTTGTGTTTGAGTTACACCGTTTCGTTTTTTCATCTAAGACCTCTGCATTAATTTACATACTTAGTATCTCAATAATTTTTTCTTTTGTCAATTTAGGATTAATCTCTTTGATTGTCGTAATCTCACCACAATCAATATCTTCCTTAAAAATTTGTTCTAATAAATTTCTATCAAAATCATAAAGAATTGACCCATGTTGCAGGATATATCCGTTTTTGCGACACTGCGCAGAACCGATAAGTTTTTTATTTTTGTAACACAAATCAGCACCTGTTGAAATCAGCATACAATAATCAAATCCTGTTTTAACAGCTTTTGAAGTTCCGAAATCAAGCTCTATTCCTAACTGTTTAAATTTGTCTATTAAAATTTGAGAAATTTCTTTATAAGAAGAAACCACATGCTGACCGTTTTTCAGATAACTTTCAGGACAGACAAAACTATACGTAATTTCATTGTCATGTAAAAGTGCACGCCCTCCTGTCAATCTGCGCACAACATCAATATTATGCGATTTTAGAAATTTCCTATCTAAAAAGTCATCTTTCTGATTTCGCCCAAGAGAAATGCAAGGCGGATTCCAACCATACAACCTAAAAACAGGCTCACAAGAACCTGACTCAATTGCAGAATTAAGTAACTGAGCATCAATATCCATATTCACTTGACCTGAATTGACTTTATAAGGAAGGTGAACTGTCATTAGTTTCTCCATAATATTCGGAATAAATTGAATAACCATTTGGAGTCAGGTCTGGTACTCTGATTTCATCAAGTGGAGGCAAGCCCATCGTATCAATTGTTTGTGGTCTTGAAAAACTTGCAGGTTGTGAAACTTGAACCTGATTATTGTCAGTTGTAGTTTGGGTTTGTGTCTTTTTGGATAACGGAGACTGAACAGAATGTTTGTCTTGTCCATGTAAAAATATCAAATCTTTTGTAGAATTTTTCGGATATTTTTTTTCAGGCGCTACGGTTTTTGTAGTTTCTTCTTTAACAGCTTTTTCTTTTTTAGTTCTTTTGAAAAGTTTGTGTTTTGGCTTATCTTCATTTTCTATATTAGATGAAGACCCTGTTGTAACTGACTCTTCATCCTCTTGTACAAATGAAAACGGTGCAGTTTCTTCTGCTTGGTTTTGAATATTAGAAACCGCATTGTCTGATTCAAAATCTACAGTCTGAGCTTGTTGCAGATTATTTGTATACTGCTCAACATTTTGGATTGTGTTATTGTATTCTGAATCTTGTTCTGTAGAATTTTGTGTAGCGTCTTCTGATTTCGCAGTTTTAGTTGTCTCGCCTTTGTCTCTTGCAGCTAACTCGGATTCAAACTGTACGAAAGTTTCATTCCCTACAAATTGTTCAAGCGCTGCGCGTTTTGAGAAAAATTCAGATTTTGCAGTTCTTTGTTTGTCTAAAGCTGTACGGTAATAAGCATCTGTTATAACAATCAATTCACGTTGTGCGTTATTTTTTTGTGCAAGTTCAAACTTGCGCTGACGTTCTGCAACCAATTCGTTTGTAAACTCTAATTGGCGTTTTGCGCTCATATAGTCATAATACAAATCTACAGCTTTTTGTTGTAAATCTTCAACCTTTCTGATTAAAATAATCATATCGGCATCAGTTACCCTTGTGTACTTGTAATTAAGCGCCTTGGTATCTTGAGACATAATCCCCAAAATATTTCCACCGATAAGAGAAGAACCTGCCAATACAGGACTGCCCATACTTGCACCGACTAAAGTTGACATACTTGCAATTGTTGATAAAACTTTTTTGATAGATTTTTCATCAGGTTTATCTGCATCAGGATTTGCAAGTTTATATAATGCAAAATTTATGGTATCACTTTGCATTGCAGCACCTTGCCACAACAATGATAAATCTGAAACCATATCTTGTTCTTCAAATTCTAAATCTTGTGCAATTTCTTTTGATAATCTTTTTATGCTCAAATCCGCATACGTCATATCTGCAATCCCTGCATCAGGAACTTCATCAAGTTTTGCATATTTTTTCTCGATTTTATTTCTATCTTGAATTGCTTGAACGTATTGAGTTTCAGGAAGTTCAGATATTCCGACACGATAAGCCGGAGGTTTTGGAAATTCTAAACTGTCAAGAGTTTCAACCGCACACGCAGGAACAATTGAAATTCCTAAAATTACAGACATAAGTAACATTTTAGTTCTTAGCATTGTTACCTCCAATCAACGCTGAATCATAATTATATTGATACAAATTCAAGCTATCAACAACTTTTTTCCCTGCAAGTCTTTGCAATTCAAGGTGGTATTTTTTCGCCATTTGAGTGTATTTGTATTCTTCAAGCTGCATATCTTTATATAAAGAAGATGATATTGCGATTTCTAAGAAATCCTCATCGTCCATAGCTTTTCCATAGTTTTTACTATACAAAAGCTCACGAGAACGCACTTCCTTTAATTGTCCTAGTGCACCTTTGTAGTTGTAATACGCATTAATAATTTTATCTTGCAAACTCTCAACAAGCCCTGCAAGTTCAATCAATTCCGTATCAGTTAGCGGAACTTCTTGCGGAATATTTTTTCTGTTCAAAAGGTTTTGTGCAATACGTCCTGCCGCATAAGAGCCTGATTGAACCATATAATCAGCCCCAACCAAAGCAGGAGCAAGAGATGCCCCAGACACAATTGCAGAAAGAGTCTTTGCCATCAAAGATGAATGGATTCGTCTTTGACTTTCTGGAGTTGCTAATTTCTTCAGCGCAAAACCAATAACCTGATTGTTTTCGACAGTTCCTTTCCACAAATTATCAATATCTTCAATATCTTTTTCTTTTTGAAGTTTAATAATTTCGTCCATGATTTCTTGCTCGCTTATAACAAGAGAATCTTTGCCCTTATAATCAACCTTTGGTAATTCTATTTTTGCCTGTTCAACCGTTCCGAGATGAACTTCTTCACCATCCGCAGCCATCGCAGGCATTGCGCAAAAACTTATTATCCCTAATAAAATTAACAACTTTTTCATACTAAATTTATAGCACAATAGTCAGAATAAATCCAATGATTGATTAATCTTTAAATCTAACGATGGTTCATCAAACATGAAAAAAAATCTAAAATGTATGGAGAAAAGGAAATAAAGAGTTGAGCGGCGAAAAAACTAAATCGTGTTATATGAGCACCCCTGTTTCTGCAAAAAATTTGCCTGACAAATTTAGAGAAAAAGCAGACATGCTCAGATTAAAAGATTCGTTCAAAGAAGCTGTCGGCAGTTACTTAAATTCTGTTTTGTTGGATAGAAATAATGCTGATACATATCTTGGGCTTGGTGTTTGCTACAAAAATTTGGGGAAACTTAAAAAAGCTATCGAAAATCTTGAAAAAGCAGCTTTGCTCGACCCTGAAAGATTTGATATTTTTTACGAACTTGGGCTTTGTCACCTGAAAAATGAAACCCCTTGCAAAGCAATCAAATGTTTTATTCAATCAATTCAACTGGAACCAGATAATCCTGATGCGATTTACCAGTTAGGGTTAGCGCATGAACAGTGCGAAGAACCTGATATGGCTTTGATGATTTATCAAAAACTTATCGAAAATTCTCCAACATATATTAATGCATATTTGCGCAAATCTTATTTGCTAATCAAAATGGAGATGTACAAACCTGCACTGGGCTTGTATTTGGACGTATTGAAAATCAATCCGAATTATACAAAAATATATTCAGATATCGGACTTTGTTTTGACAAATTGGGCAAAAAGACCGAGGCTAAGCGCTATTACAGAAAATATTTATCTGCTAAACCTGACGGAGAACAAGCGAATAGAGTTTTAAAAAGAGTTGAAACCTTGCGCAAATTGAACAAGACCGAGCACAATTTGTCATTGGTGTAATTTGCACGAAGATATGAGGACAGTTTTTATTTCATCCTGAACTTATATCCTCTCCTAGGGACATTAGCCGAACCAACAAGCAAAGTGAGTTGTATTCGACTGGGCGGAGGCAAGGGCATAAAGTTTTATACCCTCTCCTAGAGAGAGGGCAGGGTGAGGGGTTGAATTTAATTAAAAACTATTTGCCTAATCCGAACCCTCACTCGAAATTGTTACTTTTCGCGTACCGCTCAAAAACAATTTCAGTCTATGTCATTCTGAATTGACTAGAATATGAGTTGAGCTAAA
>DHMN01000012.1:6156-8611 GCA_002405805.1 Cyanobacteria bacterium UBA4641
TCTGTTCCTACTCGGTATTTCAGCATCTTTTCTATTTAACAATTTAGCAAATATAGCCATTGATAAATACAGCTTATTGAAAAGAAAAAGCGCAGAATACCAATGAGCAACTTATTACGCCTGTGTGATAAGCTTGTTCCCTGCGTTTTGAGTCTTTACACTGTCAGCATTAACCTTCAAGCCATTTGAACCGACAACCTCGCAATTTGCAACTTGGTGAGCGATTTCATCAGTTTTTGCATTTTGAAAAATAACTTGCAAAAGATTATATAAAGGATTATTTGACAATGTAGTATTATTAGTCAAACCGGTATCAGGGACATTGTACTGACTATTGAAGTCTGTCCCAGGTTTTGGATTAAGTTGTATACCACCGATTTGTTGCATTGTCTAAAATTATCTCCTTTTAAAAAATTAACCTAACATGTGTAATGTACGACACCCTGCTGCGGGGCTTCCATCTTCGGTATATGGGTGGAGATTTCCAACAGGCGTGTTTGGTATATATTTTTTGTCTCCTACAACAAAATATGAGTTTGGGTCATTTTCCAACATTTGACAACTCTTTGTAACACTGTACGCCAAACCGGTTCCTGACAAAAAAATCCCCTGATACCTTTGGAGTGCTCCAAAAGTAGCACTGACAAGATTCTTTTTTTCCTCATCAGTAGACTTGATACCTAAATCTATTTTTTGATAAGTACCACTAGCTGCACCAATACTGTTTACTGCTAATGTGTTTTGACTTTCATAACCGCTCATAGAATAATCCTTTATGCTCTGCTCTTATATATATAAAGGATATAAATAGTAAATAATTGCGTTTTATCAAAAAATTCTTGTTACATAACTTAACAAAAATCATCTTTTCCAAACTTTATCAGAAATTTCCCAACCATTATTTTTCAAATAAGCTAAACACCAGTATCCATTACCGTTAAAACAATTTTGTTCTACTTCTGCAGGGGTTTTGTCTGCACCTGCAGGCACTAAACCTTTATCCGTAAATGCCATTACATAAATATCTTTACCTATGACATTTGGCTTTCTATCCCCATTAGCGTCAAAATAAAACACTAAACCAATACTGTCAGTTTTTATGCCAAATAAAGTATTCATCCTATAAACACTCATACCATCAATATTAAAATATGCACCCTTGGCAGTGATAAATGTAACAATATAACTTCCTAATCCTGCCTCATAGTCCCAAGGTGACGGATTGCCTTGCAAATCCTTTACAGTACCTTTTTTGTGCCAACAACTGGGCTTATTGTAGCAAACATTTTCAGTTTTAAGATACGGCAGGATATATGACTTAAACCAATTATTCGTGGAATCTTGCCCCTCATCTGTCGCAATTTTCATATCAAAACCAGAATCATCAGCTTCAACAGAACGCATAGTTTGTGCAATTGTTGAATATGCAGCTTTTATTTGAGTTTCTAATTTCCTTTTTGTTATCTTTTGCATAATAGTTGGAATAGTCATTGCTGCAACAATTCCAATTATTCCCAGAGTAATTAATACTTCCGCTAAAGTGAAACCTGATTTTAGTTTTGACATTATTTTATCCTTTACTACTTTAGATATATTTTTAATAGTTTACTATGAATATTAATATTTTAATAGTTAGATTTGATAATGTCAAGAATATACAATTGAGTGATGAAGGATGAATTGCTATTCAAAATAGGACAAAGCGTCAGGTATCTGCGCCAAAAAGAGGGAATTTCGCAAGAAGAGTTGGCTTTTCGTGCAAATTTGAACCTAAATTCAATCAGCACCTTGGAGCGCGGACTGAATAATGTAAAAATTAAAACTTTATATTCAATCGCCAACGCTTTAAATGTCCAAATCGAAGAAATTTTGAACTGCCAATTCTAAAAAAGCTTTTGTTTTGATTCCGAAATTAACGATTTGTTAAGTTTTGTAAAGTGTAAAATGTACACTATATCTGTCTTTTCGGAATATGAAATTAATTATGAAAAGATTATGTTGACATAAAAATTATCTTGTGCCATAATAATTACATAAGATTTAAGTGTAGTCGAAACACTAAATATAAATAGTTCATTAACCCCAAAAACATATAAACTCCTAAATAATAAACACTAAAAGAGACCATTAGGATGCAGAAAACGACCCACTCACTTGTTGAGTGGTTTTTTTTATGTCTAATGTAGCTATCAACTTTTTACATGGTCGCAATTTTCGCACATAGACCTAAGCGGCTTTACCAAGCCGACAAATTTTATTACATAAACTGTATTGTCTCTCCGGATGGGAGAGACCGAAATTGTTTTTGAGCGGTACGCGAAAAGTTACAATTTCAAGTGAGGGTTTGGACAATGCAATTGTTGTTCTATTGTGTGGAGAAACCCCTCACCCTAACCCTCTCCTGCTTAGCGATTTTGTTCATGTTTAAGTAGTAACCGAAGGGTCAAAACTTAGC
>DHMN01000062.1:0-12645 GCA_002405805.1 Cyanobacteria bacterium UBA4641
TAGCAAGAAAATTATGTGCTCATACTTCACACAAATTTTCTAAGCTTTCAGAATGACAGAGACCTTTTTGACTTATCTCTCACATCCGGAGAGACAAAAACTCGTTTAATGAAGTCTGTAGGTCGGCATTGCTGTGCCAACAGAATTATCATCCTTTAAAATTGACTTTGCGCAAATCATCCTTATACCAATAGTATGATATGGAGTGAATTATTCGGTTTTAACAAAAAATGCACGCATGACAAAGTTCCGCTTGATGAAGATATCGGCTACTGTCCTGATTGTGGTGAACTTGTGCAAAATCATTGGTATATTACGCGTTGCGGTTGCTGTGGTGTAAAAGAACGTGCGACAATCCGAAATGGAGAAGTTGTACCGGAAGAAAGCTATTGTCACAATTGTGGCAGTAAACTCTACCGAGTGGAAGAAATTGAAAAAATAGATTGCATAAATATCAATTATGCAATTGTGATGCGCGAAATTGTTCAAAATGAAATCACGGAATATACCCAAAGTTGGCTTGATGCTATGCAAACATCAGGTTACACACCGAAATTGCTGCGATAATTCCGACGATATCAGCAAGAAGTCCGATAATTAAAGCGTATCTTACTTTTTTTATTCCAACGGCTCCAAAATAAACTGCCAAAACGTAAAATGTTGTTTCGCTGCTTCCAAGCATAATTGCTGCAAGTTTAGTGCCGTACGCATCAGGTCCTAAATTATTTGCAATGTCTGAAAAAATTCCTAATGCCCCGGAACCTGATAGAGAGCGAACAATCATCAACGGTAAAGTGTCAGCCGGAACGTTGAATTTTGTCAAAATCGGAGCTAAAAAGTTTGCCAGCATTTCAATTGCTCCGCTTGCTCTGAGCATAGATACTCCAACGATAATTGCCACTAAATACGGAATAATTTTAACTGAAATTTTAAAACCGTCTTTTGCACCTTCGGTAAATTCTTCATACATCGGAACTTTTTTTATAAGTGCGCAAGTCAAAGTTACAAGTAAAATTACAGGCAATGCCCAAAGTGAAATCAAGTTAAGAAGCTTTGTCATTTACGACCTCCTTAACTTTTTGAAATCTGTTTGAAAAATATTGTCCGATTTTTGCCATCACAATGGCTGAGGTGAAAGCAATCAAGGTTACAATAAAGGTCGGTGCAATAATTTCTGTAGGGTTTTTATATCCGATTCCGACAAGTACCGCAAGAACTGTTGTTGGGATAATTTGAAATCCTGCTGTGTTCATTCCTAAAAATAAGCACATTGAATTTGATGCGGATTTTTTGTCTTTATTTTCTTTTTGAAGTTGTTCCATTGCACGAATCCCAAATGGTGTTGCCGCATTAGCAAGTCCAAAAGCGTTAGCGGTAAAATTCATCGCGATATCACCGATTGCAGGAGAATCAGGTTTTAATTCATTGAATAAAACTTTTGTAATCGGCTTTAATAGTTTTGAAATCCATTTGATAATTCCTGATTTTTCGGCAATACGCATAATCCCAAGCCAAAATGCCATTATTCCAATCAGTGAAAATGCGATTTTTACGGACAATTCAGCACCTGACATAATCGCATTAACGACATCTTGAAGTTTGCCATTAATTGCTCCGATTATTATTGAAACAATTACTAAAAAATAGAAAATATAATTCATAAACCGATTATGACATCAAAGGTTTTGGGTGTCAAAAGTTTTAATAATCCCATTCATCCTGATTAGGGTTTTCTATCCAAACGACTGTAACCTCCGGTTGTTTGTAGAACGGATTGAACCAATGACTTTCTTCCGTGAAGTCAATAATTGCATCGTAATATGCAATCTTTTGAGCAATTTGCTTTGTATAAGTCAATAAATCTGCCATAATTTTCCTAACTATCATAACAATTTTATTGTTTGCGATTTTTTATCCGAAATAATCCCCAAAAAGCTTTATAGTTAGAAATTTATATTCCCCTAACAAACTAGTCCGCCATCTGATTGTGATTTGTCCTATTTGAATTTAGGATTTCTTTGATGGAGGAAATCATGAATAAAAAACTAAAAGGGACTAAAACCGAACAAAATTTAATCAACTCTTTTGCTGGTGAGGCTCAAGCGCGCAACAGATATACTTATTATTCAAAAATTGCAAAAGATGAAGGGTATGAACAAATTGCAGAAATTTTTGCCTCAACTTCTGAAAATGAACTGGAACATGCAAAACTTTTTTATAAACATCTTGCAAACAATCCACTGGGACATGTGGATGCGTTTTACCCTTACGAAATCGGCACAACGGAAGATAACTTAATTAGTGCGATTTCAGGTGAAACAGAAGAGTTTGACATACTTTATAAAGAGGCTGAACAAATTGCAAAAGACGAAGGTTTTGATGCTATTGCAAATACATTCCATAATGTAAGAAATGCCGAAGAACATCACGCAAGGCGTTATAAAGAATTGTTAAAAAACTTAAAGGAAGGAACTCTTTTTTTTAAAAGCTCGGACGAAATGTGGGTTTGTCGAAAATGCGGGTACATCCATAGGGGCAAAAGTGCGCCGGAGCACTGTCCGAACTGTTTACACCCTCAAGGCTATTTTCAAATCTTGTGTGAAAAATACTAGATTTGGAGGAGTAATTTTTATGTACTTATCGAGCATATTATAATATAATATTTGTAATATGAGCAGAAAGTGGAAATTTGTAACAACTTTAGGACTTTTGACAGTAACCTGCGGACTGTATACGTGGGGAATTCCTGCTGTTGTAAACATAAAAGCTCACAAATCTTTTATTGAAAAAACAATTTTTGAAAATTCAGGTTTCAGAGTTGATATCGGTTCTCCTGGACTTTCAATGGGGGTATTCCCATCTGTTTGGGTAAAAACCGATAACATCTCTGTTCTAAATGATGATGGCTCAAAAGCTTTATCAATAGATAATCCAAAGCTTAAACTAAAATTATTTCCACTGATTCGCAAAAATATAGAAATTTCAAATTTTTCGGCAACAAAAGAAGATGTAAATTTTGTTTTCACAAAAGATTCAAAGTTTTTGCTTGGACAGTATCCGCTAAAAGCTCCTCAACAAAACAGTCAATTCACGTTATCAAAGATGAATTTGGTACTTGGAGAATATAATATCACTCTTGATGATAAGAAAAATTCTCAAAAAGTCATTTTATCAGGTGAATATTTTGACCACGGAAAATATGTTCAACATAAGCATGCAAGATTTGCGACAAAAGGAAATCTTGATGTCGGAGGTAAGAAAACCGATATATTTGCGGATATTGAGATAAATTTACCGCTGGATAAATTGTCAGAAGATAAATTAAGATTAAACGCAAATATTGAGAATTTTGATATTTCTTCAATTTCTGAGTATGTAAAAGTGCTTTCAAAAGGCAAAATTGCATCATTGGCAGGTATTGTAAGTATTGATGCGATTACAAAACCTGACAAATTCGGTCACAAAAAAATCAGAACAAAAATCTCAACAAAAGACCTTGCTGTTTGTGGTAAAGATAAGGCATCGTCTGTTATTTTTGCAGACAATCTTGTAGCTAAATTAAACTTTAACACAATTGATAACGGTATATTTTTAGACAATACAACTCTTGAATCAGGTAGAATCCACGCTGCAGTTGATGGCAAATTGCTTTATTTGGGGTCAAAAAATCTTCACTATGACGTTGTGGCTCAAGTCAAAGATACAAGGCTTGAGGATGTTGTAGCGATACTTCCGGGAAGTGAAACTTTACTACCTGATTTTAACCTTTATAAACTGAAAAAATATGTCTTTTACGGCAACGGCGAAGGCAAAGTAAGATTTAAAGGTCATGGCAACCGTCCAAATGTTACAGGGGACGTAAAAATGTGGGATGCATACTTGATTCATCCTATGAAAGATGCTCCTGCAAATGCTGATATCAAGCTCAAATTTTTGGGCAAAAAAATGAAACTTGATGTATTTGTTCCAACATCTCCAAATCAAAGCGTAGATGTTAATGGGATGGTTTTGATTGACGGTTCTAAATATTCAGAATTAAATATAAAAAGTACCGAGTCTGTTAGTTTAGAGCCGGCGCAAGAAATTTTAAATCCGTTGCATGAAATTTTAAAATTCCAACTTGGCCCTGTTCCGATTATGAAAATTGCAGGAATCGGAAACATCAACTTGCGTTCTGCAGGTAAAAAAGTTGACCCACATATTTGGGGTAAAATCAATTTCCGCAACGTTACAGCCTCATTTAATGAAATTCACAACTTGACATTAAATAATGGTGCAGGCGAAGTTGTGTTTAATAATACCCAAACAACTTTCCGCAGTTATCAGGCATATATCAACGGTAAACCTGTTGAAATCAAGGGTGATTGCTCTGTTTTAGGCAAATTGAATGTCTATGTGACATCAAAAGGACAAGATATCAAAAAACTAATCAAGGTTATCAATTTATCTCCACTTCTTATTGATGTTCAAAAAGTTGTTAAACCGTTCACCAATCCAGAAGGAACGGCTGATATTTTCTTACAAATTTACGGTACTGCAAAAAATGCGGAAGAGGTTGTATTTAATCAAGATTTATTTTCAAAAGGTACAATAACTTTCCACAACGCAAAAACCGTAATGCAAGATACATATTTGCCGTTCACAAAAATAAATGGTGTTGTAAATTTTGACCAGTATGATTCAGATTATGATGTAACAGGTTATTTGAGAAATTCAAAAGTTCATGTAAAAGGAACCGGAACAAACTCTGAAATCGACTTAAAAGCCTTTTCTGATAAATTTACACTAAATAATATATTTGATGCATTACATCCTGATATGGTTTTGCCGTACAAAAAAGAAATCGGCAATATTGATGTAAGTTTCAATGCTGCATACAAAGGACCGGCTGATTCAGGTGTTATTGATTATAACAAGTTGAAAGTTGATGGTAATTTCATCTCTAATATGAATACCAAAAATCCGATAAAACTTGATGGCGGTAAATTTACCATCAAAAACGGTAATCTATCAACTTCAAACTTGAAAGGGATGTTTAACAACAATCCTTACACTTTGAGTTTTGTTGCAAAAGATTTAGACAAAGAAGATTTGAATATTTCAAATGCGGTATTCAATTTCAAAAACTTTGATATCAGTGCAATTGAATCAATAAAAAATCAAGTTAAATTGCCAAAAGAATTGGCATCTCAAATTGATAATATTTCTGATTTCAGAGGTACGATTGATATCAACGGTTCAATAAAAAATAATTTGGTTTACGCTAACACAAACTTAAAAGACACTTCTTTTGTCTACAAACCATTTGGTGCAATTGTGAGAGTTCTAAACGGCAGTGCTAATATGCGCGGTGATGTTTTATATCTTGATAAAATAAATTCAAGAGTAAGTTCAATGCCCGTATTTGTGAACGGAAAAATTACAAATGTGGACAAAAATCCAAACTTAAATCTTTCTGTCAGTGCAAAACTTACTCAAATTTTCTTTGACAGATTGTTTAATTCAAAATCTGTTTATCCTGTAAAAGCAAAAGGTGATATAAATTTCTACACCAGATTGAATGGAACATTAGGTGCTCTACATGCTAAATCAAATCTGAATTTGGGTGAAAATTCTTCAATTTATTATATGGGTGCAACATTGGCAGGTGCTCCGACAGGGACTATAAATTCTGATGGAATTACGACCAACCCTGTTTCTGTAATTTCTGATGTCGTACTTTATCCGAACAAAGTTAAAATTAATTCTTTAAAATATAACCAAACAATCACATCACAAAGTCGCAAAAAATCTGTTCAAAATCAGGTTAGCGCATCAGGGGAAGTTTCATTGTTAAAAAATAATGTTTTAGGTTTTAAAAATTTCAAAATCAAAACAGATAATCCGACAAATGCTAAAATTTTCAACATTTTATTCAAAAAACCAACCATCAAGCAAGGTGTATTTACAACTGATATGGTTATCAACGGTACATCTTTAGCTCCATATATTTTAGGTGATTTGAATATAAAAAGCGTTGATATTCCACTGCTGGATTCAACCGTTAGGGATATCAATGTGGATTTCAAAAAAGATTTTATCTATGTAACATCAAAAGCTGTTGTACTTACGAATGATATTTTGATAGATGCAAAAATCATAAATAAACCTGCTCTACCTGTTGTTGTTGAAGATTTCAATGTAAATATGGATGAATTGAATTTGAATGTAATATCAAAAGCGTTGGATGATTTGGATGTTGATAATACAAGGACTAACAAGTTAAAAAATAATACACTTGAAATGCCGACAGACAATCTTGTTATCAAAAATGCTCAAATTGTTGCCAATAATGTATTAATCAAAAAAGCATCTGCAACGGATTTCAAATCTCATTTTACATTGGACTCAAATCAAAATCTAAATATTGATAACTTTGAATTTAACATTGCAAAAGGGCAAGTAAACGGTAATATAAATTACGATTTGAAAGACCTTAACGGCAAAGGCGCAATGCAAATAAATAATGCCGATGCTCAAATTATTGCCGAAAATTTCTTTGATATGCCTGGGCAAATGTACGGTACGGTTACAGGCATTTTGAATGTTGCATGTACAGGTTTATCAAGTGTTGATTGCGTAAATACTCTATCAGGTGATGGCAGTTTCAAAGTAACAGATGGCAGAATGCCAAAACTTGGTTCATTAGAATATCTGTTAAAAGCCGGCAACCTTATTACAGGTGGTGTGACCGGTATATCAATTAACGGAATTATTGACCTTATTACTCCGTTAAAAACCGGTAACTTCAAAAGCATCAGCGGTGATATTCACGTAAAAGACGGTATTGCTGACAATATTAATGTATATTCAAGTGGAGAAGATTTGAATATGTATATGACAGGCAGTTACAATATCTCTACACTTGTTGCTGATATGGAAGTTTATGGCAGTTTGTCTAAAAACTTCTCAACTTTACTTGGCAGAATTGCAAATACATCTTTGAATACTTTGTTTAATACTATCCCTGGGATTAATATTAACGAAATTAATCCAAAATCAACAAGTAATATTAACAAAATTCCTAACTTTAATAAAAACAACACCCTAAGAGTATTTAAGTCAGAAATTTATGGTGACATCAACGGCAGCAATTATGTAAAAAGTTTCCGTTGGATTAAAGATGATTAATTCTCAATTGTAAACTCTTATTAACTTTGCGTATTTACAAGTGTTTCCGTATTATTCTTGTAGTATACTTTATTTTATACACTGGGAAAGGAAAAGTAAAATATGTCAAAAGAGAAAGCAAATATTGCAGTTTTAGGCGCTACAGGTGTTGTAGGTAGAGAAATTACAAAAATTATTGATGAATTGAAAGTTGATTTTAATACTATTAAATTTTTGTCTAGTGCAAAAAGTGCAGGTACAAAAATCGAATTTCAAGGCAAAGAATACACTGTAGAAGAAGCTAAACCTGAAAGTTTTGACGGAGTTAATATCGTGTTGGCATCAGCAGGCGGTTCAACTTCTCAAAAATTCGCTCCTGAAATTGTAAAAAGAGGAGGCGTCTTGATTGACAATTCTTCTGCTTTCAGAATGGAACCTGATGTTCCTCTTGTTATTGCTTATGTAAATGACGAAGATTTGAAAAAGCACAAAGGTATTATTGCAAACCCTAACTGTTCAACATCTCAATTGATGCTTGTTTTAAAACCGTTGCATGACAGATTTGGTATTAAAAAACTTTTGGTTTCTACATACCAAGCTGTTTCTGGTGCTGGGTTAAAGGCAATTAATGAATTAACTGCAAATACAAAAGCAACTTTAGCAGGTGAAGATTTTGAAAATGAGGCTTTCAAAAAACCTATTTCATTCAACGTAATTCCGCAAATTGACGTATTTTGTGACAACGGATATACAAAAGAAGAAATGAAAGTTGTAAATGAAACTAAAAAGATTTTACACCTTCCGCAAGATTTGCCGATTTCTTGTACGGCTGCTCGTGTTCCTGTTTATAACGGACACTCTGAGGCTGTAGATATCGAATTTGAAAAACCTGTTACCTCTGATGAAGTAAGAGAAATTCTAAAAGATTCTTTCGGTTTAAAAGTTATTGACAATCCTGAAAACTTTGAATACCCTACAACACGTGATGCCTCAGGCGTTGACCCTGTATTTGTAGGTCGTATCAGAAAGAATTTAGCTTTTGATAACGGAATTTCATTGTGGTGCGTTGCTGATAACCTTAGAATCGGTGCGGCACTAAACACTGTAAGAATATGTAAAAAAGTTATAGAAATGGGTCTATACTAGAAAGAAGAAAACACTATGCCAAGATTAGATGCTGTAATAAGCAAACTTCAAGTAGGCGACAAAGTCTATAGAGCACCTGAGTGGTGGAATTCTGCGCACAAGCTTAAAAAAGTTGCCAAAAACGATGAATATTTGAGAAATTTAAAAGCAAATGCCACATTTAATTCTTCATACAAAGTTGTTGATGCTGAAGATAAACAAATGGATGTATTTACCTCAAGTATGAAATCAAATTTGGATACTGAAAAGTATGCGGAATTTGCACCATGGAATTCAATGTACAACAAATTTAAAACACTAATAATTTTTAAGAAATAAATCTTAGGGAGAAAAAATGAAAATCAGTAAACTTACAATTACCTCCATTTTCCCCGGATATTCTGATTTGGTGAAAATTGAAAAACCTGAAACTGAACGTGCAACTCGTTTAATACAGGATAGACTTTACGCCAGAAGCGGATATTTTACAGAAAATGACGATATTCCGGAGTTTTTGAAACACGTTATTTCAAATGTAAGAAAAATCACAAACAAAGAAAATGAAACTCCAAAAACTTTTATCGGATAGAGTTTTTTAATCAAAAATCCCTGTTTACTTAACAATAATATTACTTTTTGTTAATAAACTGGGATTTTTTGTCTGTTTTTATGTATAATTAAGGCATTAGAGGGTATATTTTATGGGACAACTCTTACGGAGAGAAAACGTAGCGGATTTCGTGAAAAAACTGCATCAAAGTGGAAAGACAGTCGTTGTCACAAACGGATGTTTTGATATTTTGCATGTCGGTCATGTCAGATATCTGCAAAAGACAAAATCATTTGCGGACTATATGATTGTGTTGTTAAATTCAGACAAATCTGTTCGCAGTATAAAAGGACCGACTCGTCCGATTAATAATGAACAAGATAGGGCAGAAGTATTGAACGCACTGGCTTGTGTTGATTATGTTGTTATGTTTGACGAAGACAGTCCAGCAAATCTTATTGATGAAATCAAGCCTGATGTTTATACAAAAGGGGCGGATTACACAATGAAAACTCTTCCGGAGGCAGATATAATGAGGAAGAATAACATTCGAGTTGAGTTTATTGAATTTGTCGCAGGCAAATCCACCACAAATACAATAAATAAGATGAAAGAAAGTTAAAAGGGGCATCAAGAAAAAAGAAACTGGAACTTATAGAAATAAATAATCCAAATTGGTTTGATTTGTATTATGATATAATAAACTAAAGCTGGATTTTTTCGGGCAAGTGCCCTCAGAATGACGAACTCGTCATTGCGAGCGTTAGCGAAGCAATCCAGCCTATATACATTAAAAGCATACTAAATGGGGTTAAATCAGTAACTAAAAATCAAATCTTTGTGATAAAACAAATTTTAACAGATTATATAAAGGAGAAAAGAATGAAATCATTTACAGTAGATGAAATTACACAAATCGTTGGCGGTATGTTGACAAAATCAGCAAGCCCTGAAATTACTCATATTGCACCACCGCTATTGGCAGATGAACACACATTGGCTCTTGCTTTGGGCGAAGAAGAAATCGCAAACCTTGCAAAGTCACAAGCTAAAGCAGCTTTAGTTCCACTAGGCGTTCAAATTGACGGTTTCACTACTATTGAGGTAGAAAGACCAAGACTTGCAATGATGAAATTGTTGAACTTGTTCTACGTACCTCCTGTTGTAAACAAAGACATTCACCCAACTGCAACTGTTGACCCAACTGCAAAACTTGGCCAAAATGTTTGCATCGGTCCAAATGTTGTTGTTTCTCCAAATGTCGTAATCGGTGATAATACAAAAATTTTGGCTAATTCATACATCGGTAGCAATGTAAAAATCGGTAACAACTGTTTCTTCCATCCGGGGGTAAACATTGGTGACAGAGTTCAAATCGGTAATGATGTAATTCTTAACCACGGAGTTTCTCTTGGTGCTGACGGTTTCAGTTTCGTAACAGAAAATCCTAACAATATTGAAAACGCAAGAAAAGAAGGCGAAATCAAAGAAGGCGATGTTGAACAAGTTATCTTCAAAATTCCTTCAATCGGTTCTGTTGTTATCGGTAATAACGTAGAAATCGGTGCAAATACTGCAATTGACCGTGGTACAATTGAAAATACCGTAGTTGGTGATAATACAAAAATTGATGACCTTGTTATGATTGGTCACAACTGCCGTATCGGAAAAGGCTGCTTAATTGTTTCTCAAGTAGGTATCGCAGGCAGCTGTGTAATCGGTGATAGAGTAGTTATTGCAGGTCAAGCAGGTTTGGCTGACCACATTGAAATCGGTTCTGATACAATTATTACAGCAAAAGCAGGTGTAACAAAATCATTCCCTGCAAAATCAATTATCGTTGGTATTCCTGCTGTTCCTAGAAAGGATTTCATCAAACAATTGAAAACTATGAAGGATGCACAAGATATCTTTGCTAAATTCAGAAAATTTGAACCAATGTTAAAATCATTTGAGGAAGCTCACCAAGAGGAATTATAATAAATGGTAACACTAAAAAAAGAGGTAAAACTTGTCGGAAACGGTTTGATGAAAAATAAACCGTGTGAAGTGACACTATTTCCGTCAAACTCAGGTCAAATCAGATATTTTGTAAAGGATAAAGATTCTTTTACTGCTGACGTTGACCACGTATTGGCAACTGACCACTGCGTTGTTATGGGGACTAAAAAAGCTCGTACAATGCTAACAGAACACCTATCAGCGGCTTTAGCTTTTTGTCATATTGATTCGGTTGACATCTGTATGACAGAGGAAGAAGTACCTGCATTGGATGGTAGTTCTTTAAAATGGGTTGAGGCAATTAAAGAGGCTGGAACAGATAAACCGTTTTTTGCTAAAGATAAATTCTACACGGTAAAAGAGCCTGTGTATTATCTCAACGGAAAAACAAGCCTTGTGATTTTGCCAAGTGACAATTTGTTTATCTCTTATGCTGTAAATTACGACCATCCTGATTTAACTCGCAAGTTCGTAAATTACAACCCTAAAAATAAATACGAAATCATAGAGGCTAGAACTTTTGGGTTCTACCATGATTTGAAGAAATACCAAATGCTTGGATTTGCACAGGGTGTAACCCAAGAAAACACCGTTGGTTTAACTGATGATGGCGGTTACACAACTGAATTGCGTTCAGAAAACGAACCAATCAAACACAAAATTCTTGATTTAATCGGTGATTTATATTTGACAGGTGTAAATCCGCTTAATATGAGATGTCAAATTTTGGCAAAAGAGGCAGGACATGCTGTCCACGTAAAGGTAGCAAAAATGTTAAAAGATAAGTTAGTAGAAATATAAGGAGAGAAAAATGTCAGAAGAAACTAAAATTTTAAGCTTTGATACTATGCAAATCATGGATATGATTCCTCACAGATATCCATTCTTGCTTGTTGATAGAATTACAGAATGTGTACCTGGGAAATATGCTAAAGGTTACAAAAATATGACTATGAATGAACAATTTTTCCAAGGTCACTTCCCTAATAACCCAATTATGCCTGGGGTATTGCAACTTGAAGCAATGGCACAATGTTCAGCTCCAATCTTGATGACAATGCCTGAATTTGAAGGTAAATTGACATTATACGCAGGAGTTGACGGTGTAAGATTTAAAAATATCGTAAGACCTGGTGACAGATTCGACATGGAAGTTGAATTGACTAAGGTAAAAGGACCTATCTGCAAGGCTCATGGTATTGGTAAAGTAGATGGTAAAGTTTGCGTAGAAGCAGACATGACTTTTGCTTTGAAATAAGATTTGAAGAATAAAAGTTTTTAACGAGACGCGGTAGAGATGAAATCTCTACCGCGTCTCGTTTTGTATTGTTGTTGGCTTTACAATTCTGACATAGCTGTCGCCATACATTTAAACTTACCTGTCATTCTGAAAGCTTAGAAAATTTGTGCGAAGAATGAGTACAAATTTTTCTTGCTATTCAGAATCTCAAACTGAACATATTGAGATTATATATTGATAATTTTATAGGTGGGCTAGTGAGCCCACCCTCCATATTCCAATTAAACATATAGGTCTATGTCACTTGTTCCCTCGCCCCTTGAGGGAGAGGGGGCAAAGCCTTTTATATTTTTCATGCACTCCGTGCAGGGGTGCTTTTGGTGGCAAAAGCACCGCAAAACCACCGACACGCCAACGTTCACATCAAACTAAAAACTCGTACCATAGCCGAATGACTCGTCACTTTCGTTCCTCAAACAAATTCGGCTTTTGTCATTTACTCGTTTTGTTTGATTGTTCACTTTTGGCTATTGTCGGATTTTTTGACCTAAGTGTTTAATTTGAGATGCTGAAACACCGA
>DHMN01000062.1:12725-56809 GCA_002405805.1 Cyanobacteria bacterium UBA4641
TTTAGCTCAACTCATATTCTAGTCAGTTCAGCATGACAATGCTAGAATTGTTCAATTTACGTAGGGCGGCATTGCTATGCCGACAATATAATATTAGCATTAGAAAACCAATGTTCTATTGCCATTCAAATAACGTGTTTATTTAATCAGGATGCAGAAGTTAAACTATTTTCTAGCTACAAATTCTTGATATGTTTTTTCAATCATCTTCATAGTGTCTTCTTCACTATGTGTTTCTGCATAATTATCAATTGCTTTGTTTAATTCTTCTGCAAGTTTAGGGTTTTTTGCCAAGAATTTCATATCGCTTTCGATAGAATCTGATGCGATTTGAGATTTTCCCAAAGTTGCCTCAGGAACATTTGCCAAATCTTTGATTTCCTTAGCTTCAACAGGAACTGCAGTAGTCTCAGGCGCGATGTTGGCATCTGTGGCAGGCTTCTGAATACCTTTGAAATTTAAACTATTGATGCTGTTGTTGTCGATTTCTCTCATAGTATCACCTTACTTTCAGAAAATTATTCTCTAGTATCTTCATGTTGGTCTTTGTATAGAAAACACATAAATAATATTTTTTGCTACTTTCTTCTTTAAAAAATTACAAAAATTTACATGTAATTCTTCACTTATTTTTCATGTTATGATGTATTATATACTACAAAAGGATGTAATGCAAATTATGAACTTGGATAAATTAGCAAAAGATTTTTGGTGGGCTCTTACAGCGTATAGTACAATTGACAAATTGCCGGATTCGATTATTTTCACGGATACAGACGGCAATATTCAGCACTTTAATAAAAAAGCGCAAGAGGTGTTTGGGCTTGTTTATGAGGAATTTAAGACTGAAAAGTTTGACAACATCATTATTGATGGAGTTAAACATATTAGAGAATCTCTTGAAACTTCAAAACCTGTATTGGCGACTGCAGTTGTTGCAGGGCGTGAGTTTTATGTTGAAATTAACGCAACAAGAAAGGGCGAAGGCTACTGTGTCAGCGTAAGGGATTTGACAAAATTGACAGGAGAACTTGTTAATGAAGAAAAAATTGCTAAGTTCAATTGCGAAAAAAATGCGATGCTTGCAAAGCTTGAAGGGGATTTGAAATCTCCATTGACTTCAATCAGCGGATTTTCAAAAGGTTTGTTAGACGGATTGGGTGGTACTTTGTCAGAAAAACAGACAAAGTATGTCAAAATTATCAATTCTAATGCAGAAGAGCTTTATCACTTTATGGATAAATTGTTAGAATTTTCAAAAGCTGAATCTTCAATTTATGAATCAGAATTTCACAATTTTGATGTTGTTGAGGCTTTAAAATCTGTCGCAAAAGAATTTGAGACTGTTTTTGCAGAGAAAAAATTGACTTTTGATATAAATTATGAAGAAATTTCAAAACGAAATATTTTTTCTGATTCAAATGCTGTAAAAAGTGCGTTTAGAAATATTTTAGATGTTGCAATTTCAATGACGGAAACAGGAGTAGTGCTTGTCAAACTTTCTGTTCCTGATGATGAAACTTGCTTAAAATACAACCTTGGTGTAAATCCTGAAAGTTATTTGCAAATTACAATCAGAGACACAGGGGTTGGAATTGCGGAAGACGAGATGAAATATTTATGCGAACCTTATGCGCAGTTGGAAAAGGGCAAGAAAAATTTCTTGCGCTCACTTGAATTAGGAACCGCAACAATTATGATAAAGAGAGCAGACGGAATTATTGATATTTATTCAGAAGTGATGAAAGGCACTGAATACAGTATTATTCTTCCGATAGAAAAGGTATAAAATGAGCAGTGTAACCTTAAAAAACGTAAGAAAAACCTATGACAATTCAAAAACCGTAATCAATGACGTTAGTCTTGAAATTAAGGACAAAGAGTTTGTAGTGCTTGTTGGAGCATCTGGGTGTGGAAAATCAACTCTTTTGCGTATGATTGCAGGGTTAGAGGATATCTCTTCAGGTGAAATTTATATTGGTGATAAAAAGGTTAATAATGTTCCGCCAAAAGATAGAGATATTGCGTTTGTTTTCCAAAGTTATGCTCTTTATCCGCACATGACCGTGCGCGAAAATATCGCATTTGGGCTAAAAATGCGCAAAGTTGACAAAGCAACGATTGAAAAAAAGGTTCAAGAGGCTGCAGAAATTCTTAACCTTGGCGAATATTTAGACCGAAAACCTAAGCAATTGTCAGGCGGACAAAGGCAGCGTGTAGCGTTGGGGCGCGCGATTGTGCGTAATCCAAAGGTTTTCTTGATGGATGAGCCTTTATCAAATTTGGATGCAAAATTGAGGGTGCAAATGCGCTCAGAGATAAAAAAGTTGCACGAAAAACTTCAAACAACATTTATTTATGTAACCCATGACCAAACCGAGGCTTTGACGATGGGGGATAGAATTGTTGTGCTGAATAATGGTGATATTCAGCAAGTTGCATCGCCTGATGAGATTTACAATAATCCGACAAATACTTTTGTTGCTGGGTTTGTCGGTTCTCCGCAGATGAATTTTATTGAAGGTAAAGATATTGGACTTGATGAAAATATCTTATACGGAATCCGTCCTGAAAAGATGACAAGGGCTGATGGCGATATAAAACTGACTGTGGATGTGGAAATTTCTGAAATGCTTGGCAGTGAGAAAATTGCTTATTTTAATATCGGCAATCGCAAATGTTCTGCAAGGTTGGATGCGGATGTCCAAATCGGTATGACTTTGGATATTTCTATCAAATCGTCAGAAATGTACAAGTTTGACATGGCTACAGGCATGAGGGTTCAGTAGAGTCAAAATGACAGGATTTTTATATTGTCATTCTGAAAGCTTAGAAAATATGCGTCAGCTTTGCGAACGCATATTTTTCTTGCTATTTAGAATCTCAAACATAACAAATAAAAACTATGTCATTCTGAATTTATTTCAGAATCTTTTCAATAATCATTATTGGGCTAAGAAATCATTGCTAAATCCTTAAATTTGGAAAAGGCCCTGAAACACCGAGTAGGAACAGAATATTACGTTTCGATTTCATCTCAACTCATATTTTAGTCAGTTCGGAATGACAAATATTTTATTTTTTCTGACCTACAAGTTCTAATACTTATATTTTTTTACAACTTTTTTAAAATAATCCGCATCGACTTTTGCATAATGAGCACAAGATAATCCATAAGGGTCTGCTGTTGCTCCATTGTTATTTTTTGTTAATTGCAAAATTTTATCAATATCACAATATTTTTCTCCAGCATATTGTGTTCCGATATCGCCCATTGTATGCAATTCGCCATCGATTAGCTGAAAAGTAAAAGTATCATATCCTTCAATATTTGGTGGATTTTTGATACCGTTTAAATCTACAGTCACCCATACTAAAGAATTATTTTTCTGATTTTCAAACATTAATAATGTTCCATCATTTAGTAGAATTTGTCCATCATCTAGTCGTGTGTGTAATATTCCTTTATAAACTATACCATTTTTTACAAATGTATAACATAACTCCCTACCATAATTACATATTGATGCATTAGAAAGATAGTTGACAAAGACTTTATAAAAAGAAGCTCCATCATTATAAGAGCTTGGGTCTACAGAAATTTCATCATCTTGCATGCGCTTAAAAACTTGTTGGATTGTAGAATATGATTTTAGAAATTGTGATTTTAATCTTGCTGCTTTGTAATTATTAATCAATCCAGGAATAGTCAAAGCTGCAACAATGCCAATAATTCCTAGTGTGATTAAAACCTCTGCAAGGGTAAAGCCGAATTGCATCTTGGTTGATGGCAAATCTAAGTGAGTAGCACATTTTCTAATTGT
This sequence comes from Cyanobacteria bacterium UBA4641, assembly GCA_002405805.1. Lineage (GTDB taxonomy): Bacteria > Cyanobacteriota > Vampirovibrionia > Gastranaerophilales > Gastranaerophilaceae > Zag111. The sequence continues at coordinate 16,550 of DHMN01000062.1, forward strand.
ATTCATAAAAACTCCTTCTATATTATGTTTAATACTGAACATATTCGGCATTATACATAATATATTATATATAATAAGAAAAATCAATATACTAAAATATGTATATGGAAATGACGGACTATTATAAAGAGCTTGCGAAAAATATGCGCATTGAGCGCGCAAGGCTAAATATATCTCAATTAAAACTTGCAGAAATGGCGGATGTCTCTTTAGATACAATAAACATGATTGAGCGCGCTGTCGGCAATCCAAAACTTTGTACCGTCATTGCCATTGCAAATGCGCTCAATGTCGATTTAAACACCCTGATAAAATTATAAATTACTTAATCTCTTTGAAAAATTCGTTTGAAATAAGTTGTGAATATTTGTTTTTCTCGTTAGCAGAAACCAAAACTTTGTCATTTCCGTGTTCATCTTTTACAACTGAAATAATTCCTGAAATTTCACCAATAGGAAGTTTTTTCAATTTTGCACGGAATTTTACATAAGGAATTTCTTTTCCATAAGATTTCATTGTGCCTTTTTCAGTTACGTGAAACTCTTCAACGGCGGTTGATTGGTATTTGATTTTGTTAATTGCAGCCAAAATTCGACTTTCGGCATCAGGTGATTTTATATCTTCGGCTGATAGAATAGTTTTTTTGCCAGAATCAACGACAACCATTTTCTGACCGGTTGCTTTATGTTCTGCAAGCACTGCATTGTAGCCTAAAATTCCGGCAGCTTTTTCTATTTCAAATTCTTTATTAATTTTAGAAAAATCGCCGATTTTTTGAGCTCGTTCAAGTACAACATCGTGGCTTGGGTTCACAAAATTATTAAACTGGTTTTTGATAAAATCTTGTCCGCCAAAAGCCATAAAGCCGACTATAACTACTGTTAAGAACAATGCGCGTGTTACGTTTTTTAAACAACCCATGTTGAAATCCTCTTGTTTTTATAAGAATATTATAATATGAGCAAGTCTGAAATCAATCACGTAAAAAGTTGGGAAGTGAACATAGAAGATACCACGCCTGTAATGCAACAGTATCTGAAAATTAAACAAGAAAACCCTGAAATCCTTTTGTGGTACAGGTTGGGCGATTTTTACGAAACATTTTTTGAAGATGCCGAAATTATGTCTCGTGAACTTGAGTTGACACTAACAGGTCGTGATGCAGGAGCAAAGCTCGGCAGAGTTCCGCTTGCAGGTATTCCGTATAAGGCTGCAGAAGGTTATTTGGAAAAACTTGTTCAAAAAAATTACAAAGTTGCTATCTGTGAACAGCTTGAAGACCCAAAATTTGCTAAAGGATTGGTAAAGCGCGGAATTGTCAGAATTGTCACCGCAGGGACTTTAACAGAAAGCAATCTTTTAAAACAAAATTCAAACAACTATATTTGTGCAATTTATAAAGATGAAAAAACTGACTTGTTTGGTTTTTCATATACAGATATTTCAACAGGCGAATTTAAAACAACACAGGCTCCGCTGAACTTGGTTATGGCTGAACTTGCGCGCCTTAAGCCGTCAGAAATCGTTGCACCAAGTTTAAAACAAGATATCAAACCGTTCCAAATCGTACCGGATGAAGTGATTAATCTGCCTGATGAAATCACAAAAAGGTACAATTGTTCTAAGATTCCGGCATCGGTTTTTGAACCGAATTTTGCTGAAACAAACTTAAAAACTGTTTTTAAAACTCAAAGCTTGGAGAGTTTTGGGTATTCAAAATACAAACTAGGATTCAGAGCAGCAGGCGCATTGCTTGCTTATGTGTGGGAAACTTTAAAGGGAAATATCCCAAAATTTGACAGAATTGAACCTTATGAACTGTCTGAATATATGATTTTGGATGCCGCGACAAGAAAGAACTTAGAACTGGTTGAAACACTTCGAGAGAAAAACAAATACGGTTCGCTTTTGTGGGCAATTGACCGAACAAAAACGAATATGGGTGCAAGGCTTTTGAAAAGTTGGATTTGTCAGCCATTGAAAAATTTATCAGAAATTATGGCTCGTCAAAATTCAGTTTCAGAACTTGTTCAAAAGGAAGATGTCAGATTCGCCCTTGGTGAATATTTAGAAAAAATCTACGATATTCAGCGTCTTTCTACTCGTATGAGTAACGGTTCAGCTTCACCAAAAGACTTTGTAGATATCAAATTATCTTTGAACTTGTTGCCAAAACTCTTTGATATTACGGAAAATCTTGAGTTTGATATGTTTGCATCTGTTCGAGAATACCGCGAACAAATGGAAGATTATGCCACAATGATTGAAAATACAATCGTTGATGAGCCGCCTATTCAATTGAAAGAGGGCGGAATTATCAAGGAAGGTGTCAGCGGAGAATTGGATTATTTCCGCGATTTGTTGACAGGTGGGGAAGAATGGCTCAAAACATTTGAGGAAGAAGAAAAAGAGCGCACAGGTATCAAAAATCTGAAAATCGGTTATAACAGAGTTTTTGGCTATTTTATTGAGGTAACAAATTCTTATTTGAATATGGTTCCGCAAAGTTATGTCCGCAAACAAACCCTAACTGGTGCAGAAAGATTTATTACAGACGAGCTCAAAAAACACGAAGATGATGTAATGTCAGCCAAATTCAAGTCAACTGAACTTGAATACAAAATGTTTTCTGATTTTAGAGAATATTCAAAAGAATTTGTCTCAAAAATCCGTGAAATTGCAGATTGTATCGCAAGGGCGGATGTTCTTAATTCACTTGCTCAGATTGCAGTTGAAAATAATTATTGCAAACCTGAAATTGATGAGTCTGACGATTTTATTATCAAAAACGGCAGGCATGCGGTGTTGGAAAAGATTTTGCCACTTGGTGAATATGTTCCGAACGATTTGGAATTAAAGTCAAATTCAGTTGATACAACTCAGTTTATGATTCTTACAGGTCCTAACATGGCAGGTAAATCGACTTATATGCGTCAAAATGCGTTGATTGTAATTCTTGCACAAATCGGTTCTTGGATTCCTGCAGATTACGCTAAAATCGGACTTGTTGATAAAGTTTTCACAAGAGTTGGGGCAAGCGATGATTTGACTCTTGGTCAGTCTACTTTTATGGTTGAAATGATTGAGACTTCGTACATTCTAAACTCTGCAACCGATAGAAGTTTTATTTTGCTTGATGAAATCGGACGTGGCACAAGTACATACGATGGTGTTGCAATTGCTTGGTCTGTTGCGGAATATATCGCGACAAAAATCAAGGCAAGATGTATTTTTGCAACTCACTATCACGAACTAAATGTTATGACAAAAACTTATCCGCAAATCAAAAACTACAGAATTACGATTGCTGAGCAAAATGGCGAAATCGAATTTTTGAGAAAAATTGTTCAAGGCGGAGCAAGCAAGAGCTATGGTATTCAAGTTGCTAAAATGGCAGGCTTGCCGTCTTCTGTTATCAAGCGTTCTGAAGATTTGATGTTAAAAATGCAAAAAGATTTTTCAAACAACCTTGCAACTCGTAAGAAAATGGTAAATAATGGGGATGAAGTTCCTCAATTGTCACTTTTTGGAATGTAAAAATTTGTAAAAAGGTAACAAAAAATTTATTTTGGTGTTTTAAAGCTAACAGCAAGGAGTGTGTATATATGAAAGTAGGTTTAGTAAATTCTGTAAACTTTAGAGCAAATGAAGCTCCGACAACTGAAACAAAAGTTGAACATACTGAAACAACGACTACATCAGAGCCTGACAGTTTTACTCCGCAGACAGATGTTCAACCTGAAAAACCCAAAAAGACTGCAAAAGATAGAGTTGCAGGATTTTGGAAATTTTTATCAACAACTAACCAAATGACTCGTTCAACCTTGAAAGGTGTATTTTATGGCGCAATGACAGGTGTTGCACTTTTAGGAGGTTCATGGGTGTTTAAAGCGTTGCCTAATGCTTTTTCTAAACAAGGTCCGACTCTTATGAATACAATTAAACATCCGCTAAAGGCTGTTGGCAAATCAGGCAAAGTTATGGCAGGAATCGGTGCAGGCATGGTTTTGGCTTATCAATTGATTGCAGGTAAGCTTGAGGCTAACCAAAAAACTGCAGTAATCGACCACAAAATGTACACCGGTCATAGAGATAAGTAGGAAAAGTTACTAAAAATTCAGAATCTTTTCCATATCAATAATTTATTATTCATATTAAGAATTTAGCATTGTAGGTCGGCTTTACCAAGCCGACCTACTTTTTTACATCTCATCATTACTAGGAAAGTTTACTTGCAAATGAAGTATTGGTATTGACGAAGTGCCGTGGTAATCCTCAACACATAGGTCTTGTCCCCCACCTCGAAATCAAAGATTTCACTAACCTCTCACAAAACAATTCACTGGATTGTTTTGTTCGGCAGAGTCACCAAGGGCGGACATATTGACCTGCTTGCAGGGGATTACTACATCGCATTGGGCTTTGGGCTAATACTTCATTTTGCGGTCGATTTCGCGCTGTTGGTCTTTCTTAGCCAAAGATTCGCGCTTGTCATACAGTTTTTTACCCTTTGCCAATCCAATTTCAACCTTGGCAAATCCTTTTTGTATAAAAACTTCCAATGGCACAATAGTATAACCGTCTTTTTTGATTTTTGAGTGCATTTTTAAAATCTCTTTTTTTGTCAATAGAAGTTTTCTTGTCCGCTCAGCTTTGTGGTTATACCTGTTGCCCTGCTCGTAAGGGGAAATGTGACAATTATATAAAAATACTTCGTTATCTTCAATTTTGCAAAAACTATCTTTCAGGTTAATTGCGTTTTTCCTGATAGATTTAATTTCAGTACCTGTCAACACAATTCCTGCTATGTATTTTTCAGAAATCGTGTAGTCGTGAAAGGCTTTTCTATTGGTTGTGATAACTTTTTTGTCCATAGTCAAATTATAGCACAGAGTTTTTTATTTGCACTATTGGGCAATTTACTAAACTTGAGCGTTTTTTGCTTGGATTTTTGCGCGTTCTTTGCCAATAATATCAAGTAATTTGTCGCTCACCATTTTTATTTTTTCATCTAGGTGGAATTTTGAAAAATCGGCTTCATTCATTTTTAATTTTTTGCGCATTTCTTGCATATATTGATTTTCATTGGCTTTGCCAAGCAAATTATATCTAAAATATTGTAGAACATTGATTTTTGTAGCCGGAGTTCTTCCTTGCAAAATTTTATTCAAATCTTTTTCTTTTAATTCAGTTTTGTTCAACAATACGTTTTCAATAAATTCTTTTTCATTGTGGTTGGCTTTATTTTTGTTCACAAGTGTTAGTGCTCTTTTATAAAATTTCGGATTATACAACTCATCAAAGAAATTTTGAGTTCTACGTAACATTGTGTTAAAAAATCCCTTGCTCAGTGTTTCTTCAATACAATCCCCAGGGAGTTTAAATATATAGCCTTGGGCAATTCGTCTGTTATGAAAACTATGACTTAATAAAGAACTGCTATCATCCATAATGAATACATCAATTGGCATTTGACCACCTTTTTTTCCTGTTAGTCGAGAAATTTCTTGTTTAAACCTTGGAACTGTAATTCCTGTTTTGCCTTTGTCAAATACTTTGTTTAATTTGATGCGGAGTTTGTCGTTCCTTTCTCTTGCTTTTGCAAATCTTTCGGCTTGTGAACCTCTAATAATAGAGTGAGGTAAATATGTTTTGTTATAATCAATACTAAATTTTATCATATTTATATTAAGCAAGAGCAAAAATAAATTTGCTAGTCATATAAAAAACATTTACAATAATGAGATTCTGAAAAATATGTTGTTTGCGGTGTTTGAGTTTTACATTTTTCTGATGCAAAAGGGCATCTTGTGTGGAATTTGCAACCTTTTGGCAAATTTTCAACAGAAGGAAGTTCTCCTTGCAATTTGATTTGCTCTTTGACGTTATTAGGATTTAGTTCAGGAACAGCGCTTAGTAGTGCTTTAGTATACGGATGTTTTGTGTTTGAAAAGATTTCTTCAGTTTTACCAAGTTCGACAATTTCGCCCAAATACATAATTGCAATTCTATCTGACAGGTATTTGATTACGCTCAGGTCGTGTGAGATGAACAAAAAAGTCAAATTAAAATCGTCTTTCAACTGTTTTAAAAGATTGATAATTTGAGCCTGAATACTAACATCCAAAGCACTCACAGGTTCATCAGCAATAATAAATTCAGGTGATAAAACAAGTGAACGAGCTATTGCAATTCTTTGTCTTTGACCGCCGGAAAATTCGTGTGGATAAAGCTCCAATGCACTTTTATCAAGTCCGACTTTATCCAGTTTATCTTCTACAATTTTATCTATTTCTTCGCGTTTTAGTTTTGTGTTGATTTCTAATGGTTCGCGCAAAATTTGTCCGATTTTCATTTTTGGATTTAAACTTGAATACGGATTTTGGAAAATCATTTGAACTTTTTGGTAAAAATGTTTCAAATCTTCGCGTTTTTTGAAGTCTAAAATGTTTTTATCTTCAAGTTCTATTTCTCCGGATTTTGCATCAACAAGGCGCATTACAGCTTTGGCAAGAGTTGATTTGCCGCAACCTGATTCACCTGCAATTGCCAAAATTTCTCCTTTTTCAATATCAAGAGAGACACCATTTACGGCGTGCACGGTTTTAATTCCGCCAAAAATATTTTTCTTGGTGGTATAAACAACTTCTAGGTCTTTAATTTTAATCAAACTCTTTGACATAGTGAGATTCTCGCGCATTTTTAGAGGAAAATCAATCGGACAAATTTATCCGATTGATTTACTTTTATCTGTCTTAAAATTTTAAAAGAACTTTCAATGTGTCTTTTTCTTTGTTCTTTTCAAATCCTTCGATTGCATCATCAATTGAATATGTTGCAGAAATCAATGGAGAAAAATCAATTCTTTCTGATTTCAACATTCTTAATGCTGCTGGGAATTGTCCGCAACGAGAGCCTAAAACTGTGATTTCGTCAATTACGATTGGCGCAAGGTTAAATTCTTTTGATGCCGCAACTGTGCTTTTCAAAACCAAAACTCCGCGCGGTTTTGTTAAAGCCAAAGCAGTTTCAAACCCTGAAATTGAACCTGTAGCTTCAACTACGACATCATATTTTTTCTCAATTGGAAAATCGTTTAATAATGCAGTTTCAACTCCTTGAGCCTTTGCAATATCAAGTTTATTTTGGTGTTTACCAACCAAAATTACATCAAAGTTTTGAGCATTTAGAGCTAATGCTGTGATTAAGCCTAATTTGCCATCACCTAATACAACAACTTTTTCAAAAGGTTTGATGTGGTGTTGTTCGTTGATTTCAAGTGCAGCAGCCAAAGGTTCTACAAATACAGCTTGGGTATCTGGAACATTTTCCGGTACTTCAAACAAAACTTCTGTAGGCATTGTGAAATATTGCGCAAAAACGCCATCTTTTCTGAAAATCCCAAGAGTGTGTCTATCTGGGCAATGACGGTATAATTTTTCGGCACACCAAGGACATTTTGGGTCTTTGCAGCCGTAGCTGATTTCAGGAACAATACGTTTGCCGACCAATGATTGGTCTTCGCCGTTCACTTCTTCAACTACCCCAACTGCCTCGTGCCCGAGGATTCCGTCATATCCCATATACCCCTTTGTGATTTCGTAATCGGTATTACAAATTCCTGCAAGGGTCACTCTGACAAGAGCTTCACCTTTTTTAGGTATTGGTTTTTCGTAATCATTAACTAATTTTAGTTCGTTATTTTTGGTAAAAACTACTGCTTTCATTTATTTTCTCCTTATCTAGTCAATTAAGTTTTTCCACGATTTTTGAGCATTGTTCAAAATATTTTGGGTAGAATCTTTGTCCAACAAAATTTCTTGAACCGCACCATTCATTATATTATTGATATCTTTTTGATTTTTTTGAGTTCTGTATGTCGGAGTAATTTTGTTAAGCTGTTTTGCACTAATTACGCGAGCTTTCGCCATCAAATCATTGTTATCATATTTTGTATAAAACTCATTTTTTAAAGTTTTGTCGTTCACCGCAAGAACATTTGTCATTTTTGCAAGCTCAAGTTGATTTTTGTCATTTGTTAAAAATAGTGCAAATTTTAGTGCCTCATCCTTATGTTTTGCGCGCAAAGGGATTACAAAGTTCATCAATGAAAAATCGTTTTGCCCAAGTTTTCCAACAAGTTGAGGTGCGACATCTGTCTTGGCATAAGTTGATGGTGCGTTTTCCTTAATCATATTTAAGAAATTCGCTCCGGCACTGATTAGCGCAATATTTCCTGACATATATTTTTCCAAAGATTCTTGCAGAGTCATAGTCACGGTTTCTTTTGGTATCAAATCTTTTGAATACAGATATTTGAACATATCTAAAACTTCAACGGCTTTTTCTGAATTGATTTTATCAAAAGTTGATGCGCCATATTTGTTTAGAATTTTCAAAATGGTGTCGTTTTCAGTGATGTTTGGAAGCATAATGTATGCCCCTGTTTTTGATTTTACGACCTGCGCAATTTGAGCAACTTGAGAATATGTTTTTGGTACAGAAATTCCTGATTTGCTTATTAAATCTTTGTTATAAATTGTGATGGCACTTGTTGCGTACCAAGGCACAGAATAATACTTTCCATCTGTTTTTAAAGATTCCATAATTTCTTGATTGTATTGAGAAATCTTGTCTGACGGAATTTCATAAAGTGCACCTTTATGAGCTAATGTCGCAGAAAAATCAGGGTTAAGGTTCACCAAATCAGGTGGATTATCACTCAAAACTGATGCCAGTGTTCGTTTTTCCCCTTCTGAAAACGGAACATCTACCCATTTGATTTTTATTTCAGGGTTTTCTGTTTCAAAATCCGAAATTACACCGTTTATATAAGGGGCAAAATCAGCCATCTGCAATGTCCAAAAGACAACTTCGTTATTTTCTTGTTTTTTATTAAAGGCAAAAAATATCCCTGTCAAAATTACAAATGTTGAAACTATAACTATCCAAAAATTTTTATTCAAATTAATAATCCTTTGTAAAATAACTTTACCCCTGTTATAATTATACTATGAATAATTTATTTACGGAACTTGAAAATCAAAATAAACAAATACCGCTTGCGGAGATTTTGCGCCCAAAGACTTTGGAAGATTTTTTAGGGCAAAGCAATGTTATTTCTTCACGCAGTCCGCTATTAAATTTATTGAAGACAAATCGGTTGTTTTCTTTGATTTTATGGGGTACTCCGGGGTGTGGTAAAACCACTTTGGCAAGACTTATTGCAACAAAAACAAATGCTGCATTTATTGAAATTTCTGCAGTAACATCAGGTGTAAAAGATATTAAAGAAGCCGTAGATAAAGCAAAAGAAAATTTGCGCTCAGGTGTAAAAACAATTTTGTTTATTGATGAAATTCACCGTTATTCAAAAACTCAACAAGATGCACTGTTACCGCATCTTGAAAACGGCACATTGTTTTTAATTGGTTCAACAACAGAAAATCCGTCGTTCCAAGTTGTACCTGCATTGTTATCAAGGTTGCAGGTAATCAGGCTCAATTCAATTGATGATGAGAGTATGGCAAAGATTATCAAACGCGGATTTTCTTATCTTGCGACAAATTACACGCTTATGGAATGTGAAAGCGGTGTTTTGGATTTTATCATAAATCTTGCTCGAGGAGATGCTCGTTATGCGCTCAATATTACGGAAAATGCGTATTTTGCAAGTGATTTAAAAGACAATAAAAGAATTTTAACCGTAAAAACTATTGAAGAGATTTGCCAACAACGGAATACCAGATATTCAAGGCAGGAGCACTATGACTGTGCATCGGCGTTTCAAAAAAGTCTTAGAGGGAGTGACCCTGATGCAGCGATTTATTATCTTGCAAAAATGATTGTAGCAGGGGAAGACCCAAGATTCATTGCAAGAAGGCTTATTGTTTGCGCATCGGAAGATATCGGTAATGCTGACCCTAATGCATTTAATATTGCTGTGAATGCATATCGTGCGGTAGAACTTTTAGGCTTGCCGGAAGGACGTATACCACTTGCGCAAGCCGTAATTTATGTTGCAAAAGCTCCGAAATCAAACGAGGCAGCTTGTGCCATAGATGATGCGATTTCTGATATTACAAACGGAAAGGACTTCGCGCCACCAATGCATTTGAGGGATGCGCATTATAAAGACGCGTCAAAATACGGTTTTGGGGTTGGGTATGTTTATACGCATGCGGCACCTGATGTTGAACAGCAATTTTTACCGGATGAGCTTGTCGGCAGGAAGTATACGAGGTAGTGGACATGACGCTACCCTATTCAATTCCTCCAAATATTCGGTTTACTTTTTTGGAAAATTCATTATGATATAAGTATGAAAAAGTTTTTCACATTTTTAGCAATAATTCATCTATCATTGTTCGGAGCTTGCGTGTTGGCAGATGATGTTGATATGCCTTCAACTGGTGATTTGTGGGACAACTGGAACAATAGCCAAGATTTTTATGGGCAAAATAAAAAAGGTGTCTCAGATGAAGAATTTAACAAAACCATTGATAAGCTGAAAGAAAAACAAAACAAGGGCGGTTTGTTCAAAAAACGAACTGTTCCGAAAGGGGAAGAGTTCAGCCAAAGTAACGATACCGAAGTCATAAATGAACAATCAAACAAAGACAGTTTGCCTGTTGTGTGTATTCCCACAGAGCTTGCTGTTGGCGATGGCGTGTTGCCTGTTGGGCATTATCAGGTGAAGGGTGAAAAAAATGATGATGGCTCGGTTGTTTTAAAATTCTATCAAGCACAATATTTGATGGCTCAGTTTCCTGCAACCGAAACAACCGACGATTTTGATGAAGATACAATAACATTTGCCAAATGGGTTCCAGAAGGTGATAACAAAATCAAGGTTATATTTGGTTCAATGGACTTCAATGCTTATACAATCATTGATTTAAAATAACTATTTAATCCAAATTTATAATTGTAACGAATTATTACAAAATAAGCTGAAATCCTTAAAGTTTCGCTCAAAAATGCCGTAGACATGATTAAGCAAACGAATGACTACATGTCGAAAGGATTACGAAAAATGGGATTGGCAGCTTCACAAGCTAGATTTTTATGTATAACTGCTAGAAAGGCTGATTGTGAATACAAATCAACTGAGTTAGCTCAGCAAAAGCTTGAGATAACAAATCAGTTGTCTGACATCTCAACAGAGTATTCTAATGCGATGAATGCTACAAAATTGATGTGGTCAAATGATGCTGTTGATGGCGATTTTAGTATGTCTTACGGATTGTTGATGACGCCATCTGTAGCAAACGATTACAATCCATATATGGTTACAACTGCATCAGGCGCAATTGTATTGAACTCAGAATATGCAGCTGCGGCAAAAGCTGCAGGTATATCTAAAGCAGGTGGTATCGGTTCTCAAGATTCAAGAGACAAATTTATTGCGGCATTATCTTACCAAGGTTTAATCACTGATACAACTTCAAAAGCAATTACTAGAACTGATTATGAGGTTGATACAGATGCAACTGCTGCAAATAACAAAATTACATTTAAGACAAATCCAACTACTGCAACTGACGGTGTTGATTGGGACCCTGCAGCAGGCATGGGTGCTATTCCGAAAAACAAAAACTCAGTTGCTGCAATGACTTTGTCTGATATAATTAATAGCAGTGCAATCGGTCAAAAAACAATCGACTGGGCAAAAGTTTCTGCTAATGGTGAAACTACTAAAAAAGAATATACAGAAGAAACAAGCAGATTACAAAAACTGATATCAAAGGCTCAAACAGGTAATATCACTGATGATGTTGTTAATCAATTGAAACGTGATAAAGCAAATTATATGAGTGCAAATCCGGCACCTGACTCTACTGAAACCGAAAAACGTGCTGAGTATGATAATGCTATTAAAAATTTTGATGACAGGATTACCCAAGCATCATATCTTCAAACTACAAAAGCAGATGATAAGGGCAATATCACTTATACATATAAAGATGCTGATGGAAAAGAACAAACAGCAAGCTTCAATAAAACTACAGCATTAAACAATATCAAAACTCAACTTCAATCAGATTTAGAAACTTATGAAAAGGCACATGAAACTAGTGTTGTTGATTTTAAAGATACTTTCAACACTTCCGCAAACTCATTAGCATCAGATAAAAACGACGGTAAAACATTCAGTGTTGTTGAAAATGGTGTAATCAATCACTATGCGGATGAAATTTCAGCAATTTCTATTGGCGATATTTTGTCTAACCAAATTGTATTGATGTCTAATAATACAGACCTTACAACATTTAAAAATCAAGTAGTTGAATTGTTAAATTCAATAGTCAGCGTATTTGGCTATTCTAAGAATGAAGATTTAACAGGTCAAGGTTTGAATGTTGATGATGCGTCAGCCGATGCTTTAAAATTCGCTTATGATATGGTTCTTGCTACATATTTGAATACAAAAGCGGTTGAGCGTACAGGTAACAGAACAAGTGATAAATCAACTGTAGATAACTCAGCTTACCAAAATGCTGTAGATTATAACAGAATCGGTTCAGATAACGAAAATGGCGGTAACGGTACGTATTGTGCAGTCAGCCTTACAAATATGTTAAATTCTTTCTTAACATATTATGAAAACGCACTAACAGGTGCTGATTCACCGTATGTTGTAGGTAAGAGCGTTGAAACATCTCAATATGTTACAGACAACTCAGGTTACACATACATCGGACAAGATGATGAAGATTCTATTAAAGAGGCAGATAAAAAATCAGCTGACTTCTTTGATGAAATTTATAACAACATCCTAGAACACGGTTGGAGAGAAGATGCGTCAATAGATGATTCCGAATATCTTGAAAATGCAATCAAAAACGGCAACTACTCAATGAGTTCATTAAATAATGATGGTTATTATTATCAAACAAGATATAATGAAACCGGTTATGTTGTTGAAGTTTCTGATACAGATGCAATTGCAAGAGCAGAGGCAGAATTTACTTCTAAGAAAGCTGAATTGACATACAAAGAAGATTCAATTGACTTGAAAACAAAACAATTGGATGCCGAGATTTCATCATTGTCAACCGAATACGACACAGTAAAAAGTTTGATTTCAAAGAGTATTGAAAAGACCTTTGCAATGTTCTCTAATTAGGGCGTAAGTATAAAACGGTAACTGTCATTCCGAATTGACTAGAATATTACGTTTCGCTCTAGCTCAACTCATATTCTAGTCAATTCATGGTGACTTTATAAACATTGATAGATTCTGAATAACAAGGCATATAAAAGCTTGCCTTCCTGCCAACCAGCCTTCTTGCCCTCTTATTTACCCATTTTGTTCAGGGGTTTCTTTTGGTTCTTCTCTTACCACCAAAAGCTTAGTAATCCTTGCGCCGTCAACTTCTTTTACAGTAAATGTAAATTCGTGATACTTAACAACATCATCAAGTTGAGCAAGTCTGCCTAATTCCTTGACAACCAACCCTGCAATTGTATCAACATCATCATCTTCCAATTTGTCATCAGGCAAGTCAAAATAATTAGCCAACTCATCAAGTCTCATCATTCCGTTTGCCAAATAATGATTTGGTTTAATTTCTTTTATATCAAATTCTGTTTCTTCATCAAATTCGTCTTGCACATCACCAAAGATTTCTTCCAAAACATCTTCCAATGTGATTATGCCTGAAGTTCCACCAAATTCGTCCACAACGACAGCCATTTGGCTTTTGTTCTTTTTAAACTCTCGCACCAAATTATCCATTGTGATTGTTTCAGGTACAAGCAAAACTTTTCTTTGAATTTTTTCAATCGGACAAACTTCGTCTTTGATTGAAAGTGAGTACAAATCTTTTACGTGAATTAAGCCTGTAATATGGTCGATATCGCCATCATATACAGGATATCTTGTGTATTGATTTTCTGTTGCAACTTTGTTCAATTCTTCGATAGACATTCCAATTGGAACACAAACCATATCAGTTCTTGGTATCATTACTTCTCTTGCTGTCAAATCAGAGAATTTGAATACGTTATGAATCATATCTTTTTCTGTTTCGTTCAGAACGCCTTCGTCATAGCTAGTATTAACCATCAAGTCTAAATCTTCAATTGTATGAACAACGCGCGCTGTGCTAACAGGAATTCTAAATAGACGCAAAATCGCATTACAAGCGACATTCAAAACCCATACAAACGGTTTTGAAATTGTCATAAAAATATCCATCGGTTTTGCAACATACAAAGAAATTTTTTCAGGATATTGGAGTGCAATACATTTTGGAACTTGTTCCCCAATAACTACATGTAAAAATGTCACAACCAAGAAAGCCACAACGGCGGTGATTGTGTGAGTCAAATATACATAAGACGATGGCAAGTTTGACAAAATCGGGTCCATCATTTTTTCGATAGTTGGAGAACCAAACCAACCAATACCGATACTGGCGATAGTTACACCGACTTGAACGGCAGCAATGAAGAAATTCATATCTTCCAGTGCTTTTAGGGCTAATTTTGCATCAACATTACCATCTTTGGTAAGCTGTTCAATCTTAGCACGCCTTGCACGCACAATTGCAAATTCTGCGGATACAAAAAAGCCATTAACAAGTAATAATACAAAAACTATCAACCAATTGGAAATTATGATTCCCAGACTCGACTCACTCATCCTTTTATTTTTCCTTTAAATTTACTGTTCTAATTATAATATCTATAATAAAAAAAAGCAAGAGATAAGTGCAATAAAGGTTCAAAAGATTTTGCATATTGCATTTTGTTGCAATAAATGCTACTATTGTCACATGATAAAATTATTAAGAATAAGTCTGGTGATTTTATTTTAAAAGGAATTAGGAAAAAATTTTTAAATGAAAAACATATTATTAAAATTATATTTCGGAATAATCATTTTGGCTATGCTAATTTATAATACTGCATTAATTTCCGTAATGTGTGAATTTATTCAAGTGTGTTTTTCGCCATTCAAACCCGCAACTTTAATTTCTGCAATTCCGACAATAGTGCAGTTTATATTAGGTTTTTCTATATTTAATTTTTATAGTGTTATTGCTTTTAAATTTTTATACGACATTATCAAAGGTAAGAAATCAAACTTATTCAAAGTTTTGATGATTTTTGCATATATTCCATTTATTGTATTTTTGACTTTTGGGTTAATGGCATTATTATTTAAAGAGGTAGTTCCGTTGGTAGACTGAGTAGAGGGGTTATGAAAGAAAAATTATTAACTTTGTATTTTATAATAATCATTTTAGCTATGCTATTTTATAATTGTGTATTTTTGCTATTAATGCTTGGTGCACTTTTTTCAGTGTCTTTCGTACCATTCAGTGGCACAACATTTTTATTTTCAATTCCAACAGGAGTACAATCAATATTAAGTTGTATTGTTTTTAATGTATACAGTATTGCAGTTTTGAAATTTTTACATTGTTTTATAAAAGAAAATCAAATAAATAAACTTAAAATTCTAGCGATAGGAATATATATTCCTATCGCAGTATTAATGTATTTTGGAACTTGGATGTTAATTTTTTTAGGAGAAATGAGTCCTATTCCAAATCCAAGTTAAAAGAAAGGAGCGGTTATGAAAAAATCTTTATTAAAAATATATTTAGCAATAATTATAATATTTCATCAATTATGTAATATTTTTATTGCAATTTCAGTATTAATAAGTTTATTTTTGCCGAAATTAATAGAGAATTTTACATTGGATTTAGCAAAACAATTAAATATTGATTATTTATATTTAATAATTGCTAATATTGTTTTAAATGTAGTAGCATTACTTGCCGAGTATTCTACGTGGAAACTTTTTCATAACCAAAAATCTCAATTACTTGTTATTTTGTCATTGAATTATATTCCAATGATTGTGGCTTTAGCCTGCTTGCTTTTGTTCTGTAGATTATTAATTTTTTAGCCATTTTTGTAAGATTTTTACATCAAGCAATCGTAAATTTTGTCGATTTTGTCTTTCATGTCACAAAATTGTTCTTTGAGATCTTCAAGGCTATTTAGGGTTGCATAGCGTTTTTCGACATCTTTTATAATCTCTCGGTGCTTCTTTTCCAATTGTTCCGGCGTGACAACAATGCGCTCATGTATCAAAAACACAAGCACAACAACTATCACCGGTGCATAATATATAAATTGTTCCATAAGTTTTCCTTTCCAAAGTTAAAGTACAATCGGCCAATAAAAATCTACCAAATATGATGCGGCATCAAACGGATGTGACAAAAATTTTAATTCTTTTGCCTGTTTGATTTGAGAGTATGTCGGAATATCTATTTTTGAACTTCCTTCGACATACCTCAAGTTGTAAATGTTATACAAAAGTTTTTCGCATTTCGGTGAGATATACAAACCGATTTCACCATTTGCGTTTTTGACTTTTGCATTGAAGGCGGCAACTCTATTTTTTATTGGCGGATTAAAACCTTTTATCTTTATTTCGACTTCGTAGCCAAATGATTCCAATTTGCGCTTAATTATTACGTAGTTGGTGTATTCGCTTGTGCAACTTCTGTTGTCACCTGATGCATCTCCATTGACAATGATTTTGCCTTTATGGTTTGGATATCTTGAGTGAAATTCTTCACAAGTTTTTGCGGTTGTTGTGTTTTCTAAAACCAGTTCATCAAAATAGAAAACCTTGTCTTCCGTTTTGTGTGCCAAAACCCAAGCCATAGGGTCGACATTAAAATCGCAACTTATATGTACATCCAAATCCTGTTGGTAAGCGATATTTCTGACATTTTCGTCCGTAAAATCCTTTACTACGAGATTTGAGCTGTAATCACCGGTTTTGCCCATAACAAAAATTTGATAGTAACTTTCATCATACAAATTTTTGAGTTCTTCACAAAACCCTTTCGGCAGATAAATATTTTGGGTTGTTGGTGCACAAATCAGTCGATAATTCGGCGGAGGATTGTCGTAAAAAGTTTTATAAAGCCACCCTTTTTGAGTTTCAGGGTTTGTATGACCGAAAATCCTATAGGTAAAATTCTTCCAATGCGGTTTGGTACGTTGCCTCATTCTGGCAAGTAGCATTTTGAAAGTCTCATAAGGTACATCTGACATTTCTTCAATTTCTACAAAGCCAAGATTGAGTGACTTTAGTTTGTTCGGTTCATCAAAATGTCTGAATAGAATTTCTGAACCATTGCGAAAGACCAATTTTTGCTCCGCACTCACCCATTTGTAATCAATTTTGTCTATAAATCCAATGTTATCAAGGTGTTCAAAATAAGTTTTTAGTGTCGTGTCGCGAACAAGTGTATATGTTTGAGCGCCGACAAGTCCGATAATTCCGGGAAATTTTATCGCAAGTAAAATACCAAGGAGCGCTCCGGCAAAAGTCTTGCCGGAACCATAACCTCCTTGATAAACTGCGACATCCAGTGAATAATCGTGCGGAATTTCTAAAAATCTTCTTTGAGCATCCAGCAGTTTATATTTCACGATATCACCTCATAAATTACTTATTCAATGTTTCATCTGTCGATTTTTCTTCTGTCAAAAAGTTGTTCGCGTTTTCAATTCCGTATTGCTCCATTGCAAATTTGAAACACTCAAGCCAATCAATTCGATTTGCAACGGTTTCAATTTTCAAAAACGATTGAAGAACTTCAAACAACTCTTTTAACTTTGCTTTGCGCTCAAAAGAGGCTTTTCTGTCTCCATAGCGGTAAACATAATTTGAATTGCGGATTTTGTCATCAATTTCAACGAGGTACAAATGTCCGCGGTCGTTTGCCAAAACGGATTCTTTTCCGAGTTTGAAGTTTGAAATCAGTTCTGCCGTTTTTTCAACCATTGGAACAATGACTTTACGATTTATGGATTCCAAAATCATATTTAATCGTGCCTCTTGACCGCTTACAGAATAATTTAGTTCCGTTGCCGTGCGCTGTGATTCTTGGATATTTCCTGCCATATTTTTGAAAATTCCTGTCGCACTTTCGATTGTGGATTTGAAATAATTCAAAAAATCCCAGCCTTGCATAGCTTTGTCAAAAGAAATTTGTGTCGGAGTAGATGTCATAAGAGTTGCATCATATTCAATGATTTTTCCGGGGCGCACGTCCTGTTCCCCTTTAAAACATCCTTTTGGTGCAAGATATGGCGGATTCATCATAAGGGCAAGAGCATCAAGTTGTTTGTTTAAAATTGTTGATGCAATGTTGTTTAATATCAAAGCTACGCGCAGTGGCGAAATACCTCTGCCTGTTGTCGGATTTTCGATAATGTTTGCGTGGATAAACGGATTTATTACAAATGGATTGTCTTCGCATCTGATAATCACACTCCTGCCTGCAAGTACAATTAATTTATTTCTCAAAACAGTTCCGTCTTGAAGTTCAATATCTCCCCAGTATTCCAAAATTTCGATTTTACCACTGTGAGATGATGTTGAATTTACGTTCCGTCCTGATTTTTTTGCCACCACTCCTTTCAATATTTCCAGTTTTTCGGTGTTTAACAAGTTGTTAGATTTGTTTGATTTGATTTCATCTAACGACAGATATGTGCGGTAAATTTTTCCGCAAGAATCCCAGTTTTCTTTCTCGGTTCTATCAAATACAAAATCCTCATAATTGATAAACCTTACTCGCGCATTGTCGTAAATTACCTTGTCTTCCAGAACAAAAGACTCCTTAATCCCTTTTGTGATTTGTTCATCCAGCGTTACGGCTCTGCGAGTTCTTCGTGTTTTAGTTTCCCATCCGACAAAAAGACTTACTTCGCCTGTCTCGACAACAGAATCAATAATTTTTTCCATCTCATCTTCGATTTTCATTGATTCAAAAGTATTAACAAGCATTGCTTTTTGTTTGTTGGCGTATTTTTGAGTTTCGTAATCAATGCCCTCAACGTCAAACATACTGTCTGGATGAGAGTACAAGTTTTGTACAATGTGTGATTTTAGTGTTTGGGCAAGCTCATAAATATCAGGGAGCTGAATTTTACAATCCCACGCATTGACTTTTGGAATATCGGAATCATAAATTGCATATTTAACAAGCAGGTTGTCGGCAATTTGTGAACTGCGTGAATCCTCGTAATAATCGTATTTTTCTGTTATTTTGCCCAACAAATATTGTTCATCCGTATAGGACAAATTGTTGTTATCATTTTTCATATTTACCTCATTTTTTGTAGTAATAATTTCTGTACAATCCGTAAACTTCAATATCTTGAGGTTTACCTTTGCGCAGTGTTTCTTTTTTCAAGGTCGACTCATAAACAAATCCGCAACTTTTTAGCAATTGTTTTACTCTAAAATTGTCAGGATAAATTTGCGCTTTGATTTTATCTAACCCAAATTCATCAAAGCATTTTTTCAAAAAGATTTTTGCACTGTATTTTGTAAATTCTCCCCAAGCGCACTTTGCAAAACAAGTTGTCAATTCTGCGCTATATAGGTGATTTTTGTTGCCAATGAAGTTGTCTAAATATACAAACCCCATCAAGATGTTATGAAAATTTGAAATCAGCCAAAAGTTTTTTGGTAAAATCTGTGGAATTTTAGAAATATTTTTAGGTACAAGTGCAAAATCATCTTGAAAATATTTTGCATAAGTTTTTATACAACCTCCTATAAAACAAAGCTCTTCAAGTGTTAGGGGATTTGCTATAAAATCAACTTTTTTAAATTTGCACATAAAAGTTAAGCCTTGTATTTTAAAAATTTCACAAAAATATCTCCACAGACAAAAAAGTCAATTTCTCCTGATAGCAATTTTTGTCTGTCAGAATTTTGTTTGCCCAAATATCCGTCAGCTTGTAGTCCGTTTATTTTGGAAGATGTTTTGCTAACTTTATTCAAAACCTCAAATACCGCAGATTTTGAAAATAATTTGTCTTTTGGAACAAGTTTTATGTCAGTGATAATTTTGGAATTTTGACAAGATTTTTTATTTAATTCTTTTCTAAAATCTTGTTCTAATTTTGCTTTTTTGATTTTTTCATACTCTGAATCGTTTAGCAAAATTTGTTCTATTTCGTTGTGTTCTTTCATTTTTTTACCTTTCAAATATTAAATTTTTTCATCATCTAAGTTTGAAATTGTGATTATTTTTGCTTCTTGATAGTTGTTTTCGTTATTTTGTGCAGAAGAAAATCCGAGATATTTGCACAAAGATTCAAGTGCTTTTAAACCTGCTGAAGAGTCTCTAAGTTTGCGCTTGCCTGTAAAATTTCCATCTTTATCCGTGATATCTTCTTCGGTTAGCGAAAACTCTGCAATTTGCAAAAGTTTTTGAATTACATATCCTTTTTGCACGCTGAGACTGTTTATTTGCAGGTTTATTTGAGATTTAATTTCGCGAATTATGTGCTCTTTTTTCAGTAATTCAGTTGCAAAATTTTTCAAATCTTTGTTTTTATAACCGGCTTTTTTAGCTGCTATTTCACTATCAAGGCTTTTGATATACTCACTTACAAACCGTTTTTGTTGTTGTGTCAGTTGGTGTTTCATGTCTTTACATTTCTTATCATAATTTGTATTTTTGCCGAAAAATTTGTATAATATACATGCTATTTATATTTCGGCTAGTGTAAATCTTAACAGGGGGGAATGAAAAGGACTTCCTGTTTTTTTTGCCCTTATCTTCGTGATAGGTTGATTATTGGGGCATTTGAAGTTGCAATTGTTGACTTTGATTTTAAGTTAGCCATGGCTTCTTTGTACATGCTCATCCAATACGAAAATTTGAAGTATTGCGGATTGGCTTTTAGGCGCATACAGGTGCCATAAACAAGCAATTGCTCAACAAACGGCATAGGTATGAGAGATTTATCTGTCGGAGTTTCAAAATCAGATTTCTCTTCACCCTGTTCGTTTTGTACACAATTTTTTGTGTAATAAATTATGTCAAGCTTTTTATCCTTGTCAAATTTTGGAAACAGTAATTTGTTATCAAAAATTGAATACGTTTGAGATTTCGGATTGCCTGATAAAAATGGCTCAATGTTTTCATCAAAGTTGTAGCGTTTTCCATCAATAAACAAATATAAAATTCTGCCGTTTATTGTGTTTAGAATTTCTGTAGAATTGGCTTTCAATTCCGGTTGAGTTCGCCTCAATAAAAAATTCCAACATTCTGTTGCGCAGATTTCTTTGTTTATGATATTCAGAATTGCAATTATTCGTTTGTGGTCATTTTTTGTCAATTCTGAAAATGCATTAACCTGCCTATAGTTAAGCTCTAGTAAACATTTATTTATAAGTTCTAAAAAATTCATAAGTTCTCCTATGTTTTGAAAATTCAGGCAGAAAAATTAAATATCTTTCTGCCCAAATTTTTGAAATTTACGACATTATTTAATTAATCCCAGTTTTACCTGTTCCATAATTGCTTTTTCGTTTTTCGTAAATTCCTCACCACTCATATTGCCGATTTCCTCACGAGTGTAAACCCTGTTAAAGCCTGTCTCAGGAGCAGAATTTTGAGCGTAAGCCGTCAATTTGCTCTTTGCCAGTGTGTTCTCGTCATTCAATGATTTCTCGTATTCGGATTTTTTCAAATATCTATCAACTGCAGATTTTTCCAACCCTTCTACAAGTTGAGCGATTTTGAGCAATTCATCTTTGTCCAAATTGAGCGGTTTGAGGTAATTCAAAATATCTCCTCTCCCTTCAGATTTGAAAAACTCAGGATGTTCTGTATTGAACATTTCAAATTGAGTTTGTTCGGGTTGAGCAGGTGTAGGTTCTTGCTGTTGCGGGGTGTACGTGTTGTTGATTTGATTTAATTTCCCAGCCAGTTGGGTCAAAAGATATTGTCCTTGTTCTTGTGTAATTAAATTTTGTTGTACAAGACCTTTCACATTTTGAACCTGTGTTGCAATTTCTTGCATTATTGAATTATAGCCGCCTTGCTGTGGACTCACGGCAAGCGATGAATTGTTGTTTGATATATTGTTTTGCATAAGTTATACTCCCTCGGATTTTGGCAAAGAATTCATGTAAGCTACAGAAATTTCTACAACGTCGTCGATAAACCCTGATAACAAAATTGCTACTATTTGTTTGAAAATTCCTGATATTGGAAGATTTTTCAAAATGTAATCTATCGCAAGTTGTTTTTTCTCTTTTCCTTTGTTTGAACCAAGTTCTGATTCTGCAACCAAAACCGCGTTCCTTGCCAATTCTTTTATTTGATTTTTTAAATTTGAAAACATCAGATATTCTCCTCAAATTTATACGGCAGTTACAACCATTTTTGCCAAAGCTTTTGGCTGAACGGTTTTTGCGCCATACAAATACAAACCTCTAACCAAATCAGAGAAGCTGTCTTTATCTCTCAAACTCTCGATTTTTGCAAGTTGAGATGCGAATGTAATTGCCTCATTAGTACCTGCAAGTACATAGTATTTTCCATCCACATCAGTTAAATTGGTGCTGACAAGTACATCCATCCCAGCAATTCTACCGATAGACCCTTCGCGTAATGTTTCATCCGCAACTTTGTAAGCTGAAATAAATTCAGGACTTTGCAAAAGATAAGATTCAATGTTCGGATTGATTACAACCCAAGGTTTTGTACCTGAATGTACGGCATCAGAGTTTTTCAACGCAAGTGATAATTTGACAAAGTTTTCATAAATTGTTGATTTGTCTAATGCAATTGGAGAACTTTCGCTACCGATAGTGTTTTCTTCTGAAACACTTGTGTGCATACCAAGCAAATATGAATCTTGAACTTCTTCAATCGCTTTTTTAGCATTTGCCAAATGAGCTTCCATAATGTCTGTATTTGCTTGTACTTGCGCAACATCGTCAATTTTGAACGCGAAGAATTTCTTTTGGTCAATTACCAAATCTTGTGATGTTGGGGCAAGTGAAGAGTATTCAATGTTATCAGATGTTAGGGTTGAAATTGTGACATCTGCAGGTGTGATAATTTTTACAGTGTCACCTTGGTTTTTAATTTCACCTTCCCAGTTACGGTTGATACATTGCAACATAACGCAATTTTTCTCTAACATTTGACTTAACTTTTGGCTCCAAACTTGTGGAATAAAAGCTGAATACGTAGTTTTTTGTTCTGACATTTTTCGTTTCCCTTTCTATTTTGTGTGTATACATATATATGAGTGGTGATTTTTAATCGTCATTGTAAATTTCCCTAAATTGAAGTCCGATAATTGCACAATTATCAACGATTTCCTCCCCTTCAATGCAGAGTTGAATGGAGTAATTACTTCCGCAAATTTCTGCTTTTTCCATCGCATTGGTCGAAATCGGCCAAACAGGAATTTCTGAGTCTCCATCATTCCAGCAGTATTGAGGCTCATCTGGTGTGTCTTCTCCGCTCCACATAAAATGACTTAAATGTTTTGCAAAAATCAGTTCTTTGTCGTCTTGATATTCGCTATCGAAATCTTTATAGATAGAAAATTTGAAATTGTTGTCGTAAATATCATCAAGTACAAAGTAAAATTCATCTATCAATTTTCTATGTAAAACATTTCCCAGTGATAAAAACGGAGATTTCCACATAAACGGAATACTTTTACCGTCAAAAGTTGTACCAAAATCTTCCAAATAGATATTTCCGATATCATCTGCTGTGTAAATTTTTGAATTAGCAGTGCAGGCAGTTGTAATATTTTGAGGTAAAACTCGTTTATACCAAGCGTGATTCAGATAATCGTTTATCCAAATTGTATGAAAATATTCATCATCGACATAAGGGAAAAAGTACCAAACTTGATGCTTGTTTTGGTAATGCAATACAAACACTTCATCAAGTCTTGTTGGGTCAAAGTTTTCAAATTCAGGTGAAATGTTTCCTGAAATTTCAGACCCTAACCTTATTTGGTTCAGTTCGCCAACTTGTTCCAGTGCGTAAATTCCATTGCTCATAAAATATTGCTTGTTATCAACATTGACTATGGAGTTTCTTGCACTTGCACCTTTATCCGCGAACAATTCTATTGCAAAGTCATCAGGGCTTGTTCCTGACAGCAAATAAACTCTGTCTTTTTTGTATATTGCAAGATAATCTTTGTATGTGCGCATAGTTATGATATCAGATGTATCTGTGTGAAAATCTTTGATATATCCTGCATCATTTTCGGTTTTGAAATCGTTATATGTTCCGAGTGCGGAATAATAGATAGTTGAACCGTCGGAGCACCAAATTCTGCCTTTGTAAACAGTGACACAACTTGGATAAAATATTTCATCTTTTTGATTTTTTAAATTACATTCAACAACGTCAAAATTATCATTATCTTTTAGATAGAACATCTCGTCTGATTCTGTAGAAATCAAGATACCGTTTAGAAAATTGGCAAATTTTACATCTTTTCCAGTCAATGTTTTTTCTAAAAGTTTTAACTCATTTGAGTCAAGCAAATAGATATAGATTTTGCCTGAAATTGTTGTGACAACAAGTTTGAATTTGTTTTCTTTTTCGAATTCGTGTATCCCTGTGATTGGTTCAGGTTCAGGCAAACTTATCAACAATGTGTTACCTTTTTGTTTTATGATACCTTTGTTTTTGTAAATTTCGATATTCTTTGAATCTGTCCAAAATATTTTACTCGGATTCAAGCCAAGTTCAGTTTTGGTGGAAGATTGATTAATCCCACCTGATAAGTCGAAATAATTGATATCCATATTTTTACTCCCTATAATTTTTCTTTGTACCAACGGATTTTTGAACGAATAAAGTTTCCGACATCGTTTTTGCTGACCCACGAATATGGTGGCAGGTAAATGATATCTATTTTGCCAAAACTTGTAGTTTTCGGATGCGCTTGACCAAATTCGTAATGGGTAAGTACGTGTTCTTTGTCTATTGGAATATTGTATTTTTGACAAAGGGTTGCACCAAATTTCATACAGGCTTCAAATTGCGCTTTTGAAATCGGAAAATTTCCTGTATCTTTTTGATACTTAAAACCGTACATTGCGCACATACACAAACCTATTGAGCCTGTGTTGCCTCCGCCTGTATGTGCTGCGTATTTGCCATCATTACATTTGTTGTTGTCTTCCGGTGTGAATTTTCCGTTGTAGATTTTACCTTCTACATCTACCAAGTAGTGGTAATACTGTTTTTCAAATTCACTTGGGTAATACCTCCCTGCGCTCCAATGGATAATTAATCTTTTTGCCATAAGTAATAAAACCTCATTCTATGTTCCAACGCGGATGTTGTTGCATATATCGTGCAACAGCGTTGGTTCGATTGCGTGCATTTAAGTCTGAGACAATATAAGAAATATAAGTTTGAATAGTTCTTTCTGATATTTTTAAAATCTGACTAATTTCCTTGTCTGTGTATCCTTTTGCTACAAGAGTTAATATTTCCAGTTTCCTTGGAGATAGTTGCATTCTATTACCTCTTTGTTAATCTTACATTAAGACTTGTCTTCATTGGTTAATAATATCTCCGACTATAAAAGAAAAGAGGGGCGGTATTCGTTTGGGGTGTTTTGAAAATATAAACGCCCCTCGTCTATTCATCAGATGAATAATAAACAAATGATTGAAGGATTAGTCAAAAAATGGTATGTATTTAAACTATTAATTACTCCTTTACTTAAATTTCTCCCTATCTTGTACTTTTTAAATTTAAGACGAGTTTATCTATGGCACTGTACAAAACCTTGTATTGCCTTAATAATCTCCTCTTTTGAACCTGTTGAAATAATGTTTCTCTCAACTGATTACATTCCAAGTATAAACGATTTTTTGCAAAATAACAGTCCGTATTTTTACGTACGTAAAAATACGGACTAGACAACTCTGGAGAAAGTCTCCACAAAATCGTTTTGGCGATTTTTAAACTTTAAAATTTAATAATTCTTTACAATTAATTTTTGACAAATTTTGGTAAAAATTTTAACAACTTGCCAAAAATTTTGCTCAGTTTACAATAAAAATATGGGGAATATTTTACTTATCACTGATAACGATAATATTTTTGAGAGATATAAAAGATTATTTGATAATGCATCAAATAGCTTTACCTCTTGTTGCAATAATACGTCAATTCTTGATTTGATTGAAATTGAACACGTTGATGTTGTACTGGTTGATGAAAATATTCCTGATATAAATTTGAATTTAACAATCAAAAAAATAAAATCAAAGCTTGAAAATGCGCAAATATTGCTGCTTACGGATGGAAAGAATTCGGAAGAAGATTTGCAAAAATATGTAAGCGGATTTATTTTAGATAATCTTTCGGATGAACTTGTCGTTGCAACCGTAAACACTCATTTGAAAACAAAAGAAAAACTGGATATTTTGTCAGGCAAAAATAAAGACTTAGCTGATAGTTTGTATCGATTGAATGTTTTATACGGAACAAGTTCTCAATTTGCCGGAACTCTTGATACTAAAGAACTTTTGACCTATATGATTGAGGGGTTGGACAAATCTTTGAGTTTTGATTTAACTTGTACTATTTCTTTTGGGTTTGAAAATGAGCCAGTTTTGATTATTAATTCGCTTTATGATATTTCAGAAGAATTGATGAGCGCATTAAAACTCCGCGCCATCTTGAATTACAAATCATTGTTTGATAATAAAAATATTCCGTTTGATATTGATGATAAAAATTTGAAAATTATCAAAAATATCAAAAATCCTAATAACAAATTCACATTTACGATTTTTCAATATGACAATATGTTTGCGCCGATTGACTTAGGAGATAATTTCTTTGGCTGTATTGAAATTTTTAAGGAAAAACCTTTTACAACAGATGATGCATCGTATTTTCAAACTATTGTTCAGCAGGTTTCTTTGCCATTGAAAAGTGCAGGCTTGTACAAAGAAATTATTGAAAAAAATGAAGAATTGGAAAAACTTGAACGCGTAAAATCAGAATTCATTTCAATTGTGTCTCACGAGTTGCGAACTCCTCTCACTCCGATAAAAAATGCCTTGAGTATTTTGTCTAGCGGAAGATGTGGCGCGTTAGGGGAAAATGCTGTGAAATTTATTGATATGGCAAAGAGAAATGTTGAAAACTTAACAAATATCATAAATGACATTCTTGATATCAATAAAATTGAAGCAGGAAAAATGGATTTCAATTACAAATTGATGAATATTCATTCTGTAATCGAAAATGTGAAAGCGACATTTGATTGTGTTGCAAAAGAACACGAAATAATTTTGCAAGCAAATGAACAGGACAATTTGCCTGCAATTTATGCAGATTCTCAACGTTTGGGGCAGGTTTTAACAAATCTTGTTTCTAATGCAATCAAATTCACACCAAAAGGCAAATGTATCACAATTAAATCAGAACTTAAAAATTCTGGTGAAATTTCAACAAATCATTATTTTGAAGACGAAATCAAAAATCTAGATGGCAGGTATGTTGTTGTGAGTGTTGAAGATGAAGGTATCGGCATAAAAGAAGGGGATTTGTTGAAAGCTTTTGATAAATTTACTCAAATTGAAAACTCTCTTTCTCGTAAAGTTGGCGGTACAGGTTTAGGGTTGCCTATTGCAAAACAACTTATCAAGGCTCATAAAGGTGCGATTTGGTGCGATAGTGAGGAAAACAAAGGCTCAAGTTTTCATTTCGCGTTGCCTGTTTCTACAGAACAGATGAGAGATGAAAAAACAATACAAAAAGAATTGCTATAAAAGGATAATATAATGACTCAAAAAAGAAAAATAAGTATTTTAGGTTCGACAGGTTCGATTGGAACTCAAGCACTGGAAGTTATAGAAAAGTTGCAAGACAAGTTTGAAATCATTGCACTATCTGGCGGTGGTAATGTCGAACTCTTGAAACAACAGGCAGAAAAATTTCACCCAAAATATATTTGTATCGGTAAAGAAACTTCTGAAAAAGTTAATATTGACGGTGTAAAAACTTTGTACGGTGCAGATGGATTAGATGAAATTTGTTCAAATCGCGAAAATGATATTATTCTTGTTGCCGTTTCAGGAAAAGTCGGCTTGCGCCCAACTTTAAAAGCTATTGAAAACGGTATAGATATAGCACTTGCGAACAAAGAAACACTTGTTATGGCAGGTGATATTGTTATGAAAAAAGCCAAAGATGCAGGTGTAAAAATTATTCCTGTAGATAGCGAACACTGTGCAATTCACCAATGTATCAAGGATATTTCTTTGGTTGATAAATTGATTATTACGGCAAGTGGTGGGCCGTTTTTGCATAAAACAACAGATGATATGAAAAACGCAACGGTCAAAGAGGCTTTGGCTCACCCAAGATGGCACATGGGGCGAAAAATCACTGTTGATTCAGCTACATTGATGAATAAAGGGTTGGAAATCATTGAGGCTCACCATCTTTTTAATATGCCTTATGAACATATTGACGTTGTTGTCCATCCGCAAAGTATTGTCCATTCTGCAATTGAATACAAAGATGGCAGCGTGATTGCTCAACTTGGATTACCTAGTATGCATATTCCAATCCAGTACGCAATTACATATCCAAACAGATATGAAGGAATTAAGTCAAAGAGTTTTAGCTTTGCAGAAATTGCTCATCTCGATTTTGAAAAACCTGATTTTGAAAAATTTCCAAGTGTAAAATTGGCATATAGCGCAGGAAAAATGGGCGGAAGTGCAACAGTATGTTTGAATGGTGCTAATGAAGAGGCTGTTTTTGCCTTTTTGAATGGTGATATAAAATTGTATGATATTTATATGATTACTGCGAAAATGATGGAATCACATGACCTTGTCAAAAATCCTACAATAGATGAGATTTTTGAAATCGACAAAGAAGTCCGCACAAAGACTAAAGAGTTGATTAAGAGAACATAATAAATATTAGGCATATATAATATTTGTTAAATATTAATTATTGAAAGGATTCCGAAACAAGTTCGGAATGACAGTTAAATTTTCAACTTGGCAAAATCAACATTTACTCTACAACCGCAACGCCTGATTCTGTTGTCGTAAGCCCATTTTTCACCCAATAATCATCTTCTTGTTCAAAAGGTACATCTAATGAAAAATAAGTAGACCCAGAGCCTGTCATAATTGATGTCGGATATTTCGCTTTGATGTGCTGAAGTTCAGGATAATCATTGATTACTGCCCATTCTAAATCATTTATAAAATCTGCACGAGAGTCAATATCAATACTATTTTCGATTTTTTTAGAAAATTTTGTATAAGCCTCTTTTGCAGAAATTCCAAGTTTAATTGGCTTAATTAAATTCACTGTTTGTCTTTTGTATTCAGCATCACTCAAAACTTCTCCGCGTCCGTGAGTTTGCATACATCCGCCTTTTAGACAGAAATTCAAATCTGAACCTAATTGAGCACAAAGCGTGTGGAGTTCTTCGTTAGATAAAATATCTCCAAAAATTTTGTTTAATCCGAAGAATGTGCCTGCTCCGTTTGTACTTCCGCCTGCCAAACCTGCTGATACAGGGATACTTTTATCTATATAAATTGAGATGCGTTGAGGCTCTTTTACACAAGTTTTTAAGAATAAATCAACTGCTTTATAGACAATATTTTTTTCGTTGTACGGAATTTCTGTGCTGTTGCCGCTCAAAATAATTTCTGTTTTGTCGGCTTTTTCTACAGTGATAGTCAGATAATCATACAAACTTATTGTTTGCATAACGCTTTCAATATTGTGAAATCCGTCAGGGCGTTTATTTACAACTTTCAAATCTAAATTTATTTTAGCAGGACATTGGATTTTTATAGATTTTTTCAATTATTCTCCCTCCGATGCCAAAAGTGCCTCTGACAATTTGCCAAAAGTTTCAATCGAAAGTTTTTCTCCTCTGGTGTTTTCGTCAACACCAATGGTTTCAAGTGCTTTTACTACATTTTCACGCAAAAATCCGCCATTAAGTAAACAATTTTTGATATTTTTTCTTCTTTGAGCAAATCCTGCTTTTACAGTTCTTCTAAAATAAGAATAATCAGAAAGTTTGATTTTAGGCTCTTTGCGCACATCCAGTTTTACAAGTGCTGAATTAACTTTTGGTGCAGGATAAAAACATTTTCTACCAACAAGACGCAAGATTTCAACATCTGCCCAAAATTGAGATAAAATTGATAACAAACCGTATTGCTTGTTTGGAGAATTTTCATCTGCAACCATACGCCTTGCAACTTCTTCTTGAACCATCAAAATAATATCTTTAATTTTGTTGCGGTTTTTGTTATCTAAATCATCAACTTCCCCTAGCAAATGAGCAATAATCGGACTTGTAATATAATACGGAATATTTGCAACAACTTTAAATTCACCATCTGTTAGTTTTGACAGGTCTGTTTTAAGAATGTCATTATGGATGATTTCTAAATTTGGAGCATTTAGTTTTTCGAGTTCTTTTATTGCTTCTTCATCCAGCTCAATCGCTATGACTTTTTTTGCATATTTTACAAGCTGTTCTGTTACAAATCCAACCCCAGGACCAATTTCGATAATTGTATCTTCAGGAGAAATATTTGCATATTCAATAATATCTTGGATAACTTCGCCATCTACCAAAAAATTTTGTCCAAGGCGTTTTTTTGTTCTAAAAAATTTTGCGCGTTCAAAGTAATTCATCATAGGTTTTATCTTATCACACACACGATTTGGGGTAAATATATATAATTTTCAAAATCTATCCTGTCGGCTAAATGTTTACAATGTATTATTTGATATTTTAGATAATGTTATAATTATTATCGAAAAGGGGATGGGCATGCTTAATTTAAAACAAAGATTAGCGAAAGACGAGATTTTAAAACTATATACAAAAGGTTATAAACGACCTGAAGATTTTACTATAGGGTTGGAATACGAAAGATTGCCTATCTCAAACTGTTCATTCAATACTGTGGATTATTGGAGTGAATTAGGCATAAAAAACTTTTTGGAAAACTTTGCCAAAGAAGAAACTTGGGACTATATAACAGATAATAAAAATATTATCGGACTGAAACATAAACACGATACAATTACTTTAGAACCGGGGTGTCAGGTAGAAATCAGCGCAAAACCTGAGCGTACAATTTTTGAACTCAAAAAGAAAATTGATAACCTGAATGCTTTGATTGAACCGATTGCAAAAAGAATGAATTTTACTTTGCTTAATTATGGAGTATCTCCGCTTAATACTTATAAATCAATAAATTTGATACCAAAAGGCAGATATAAAATTATGGCAAAGTATTTGTGGGGAATTTTGGCAGATGTGATGATGCGCGAAACTGCCGGTATTCAGTGTTGCATAGATTTTAAATCAGAAGAAGATGCAATGCGAAAATTCAAACTCGCAAATAAACTTTCTCCGTTTATGACTGCTATGTTTGCAAATTCGCCAATCAGAGGCGGTGTTGATACAGGCTATAAATCTTTTCGAGCACTTGCTTGGCTTAATACGGATAACGACAGATGCGGTTTTGCAGGCAAAATCAGTGAAGAATTTTCATTTGAAGATTATATTGACTGTGTATTAAAATCTCCAATGATATTTATTCAGCGCAATGCCCTTAATTTTGACGTAAATGGCGATATCACATTTGAAGAATTTATGCATAATGGTTTTGAAGGTGCTCAGGCAACTTTAGAAGACTATGAACTCCACTCCAACTTGTATTTCCCTGATGTCAGATTGCGTAATTTTATAGAAATCAGAAACCAAGATTGTGTCGGTGGAGATTTGAAATATGCGATTTTAGCTATTTATAAGGGGATTTTATATAGCAACAGTGCAATGGCAGAATGTGAAGAACTATTTAAACATTTGCAATACAAGGATTTTTCGGAATTGCGATACAATGTTCCGCGTAACGCATTGCAATCTTGTGTCAAAAAAGGCAAAGTCCTAGATTATGCAAAAGAAATAATCAAAATTGCTGAAAAATCGCTCAAAGATGAGCAAACAGGCGAAGAGTTATTCCTTGAGTCAATAAAAGAATACACAATGCGCGGACTTACTCCTGCAGATGTCATTGTAAAAAACTGGCATGGCGGATGGAATAAAAATTTGGGAAATTTGATAAAATATTTGTCCAAATTTAATTAGTTGCAGCTTTTATACATTCAGGCTCTAAGTGAATACTTGCAGAAATGTCGCCAAATTTTGATGCCATATCAACTTCAATCAGGTCACAAATTTTGTGACAATCGTAGATTGACATATCGTTTGGAAATATCAAAGTTAATTCGACATTTTTGTGAGGTCCGAGTCGGCGTGCCCTTAGATTTTTGTAGTCAATAATTCCTTTTGATTTATAAGAATTTAAAAAATCTCTAAGTTCATTTAGGTCTTTTTCAGGTAGTGAGCAATCCAATAGGTCTTTCATTGAATTTTTAGAAACAGTAAAGCCTGCTTTCAAAATCACAAGAGCCACAACGATAGCTACAATTGAATCCAAGATATAAATGCCTGTCAATTTGATAATCAATAACCCTGCAAAAACACCCAATGATGATAATACATCGGTTCTCAGGTGTTCCGCATCCGCGTATAATGAAACCGAGTCAGATTTTTTTGCTACGCGAAATAAAACTGAACTAACAATAATGTTCATCACAACAGCAAGTCCCATAACAAACATGCCTGCTGTTGTGTCCATTTGTTCAGGCATTGGAGTCAGCATTTTTTTGACTGCCTCAAAGATAATAAATAGGGCTGCAAAGATAATCAAACCGCCTTCAATAAATCCTGACATATCTTCGTATTTGCCATGCCCAAATGGGTGAGTTTTGTCGGCAGGTTCAGCAGATTTAATCACTGCAAAAAATGTTAAAACAGATGCCAAAAAATCGCTCAGAGAGTGGATAGCCTCTGATATAATACTTATACTGCCGGAAATTATACCAACAATAAATTTAAACACAATAATCACAGAATTTGAAATGATTGATAATGCTGCAGCATATTTTTTTTGTTTTGCGATATCCATAATGGCACCCCTTGTTCTTCATTTTATTATAGTACCTTTTTTAGAAAAAGCAATCTAACAAGACTTGTATCAATCTTCAAAAAAAGTTATAATAGAATATAGGCTAAAATTTTTATAAGGATAGAAACAGATGAAAAAGTTTTTGATAATTTCGTTATTGCTTATAGGTTTTGGTGGAATTGGTGTTTCTGCCATGAAAAAGACCTATTCGGCTCAATATGCACATAGACTTGAGGTTTGTGGAGCATTTAGCGAAAATTATTCAACAACTATGTCATCAAATCAAGAACATTACACCGTACATTTGACAACTACAGAATCTGTTCTTGGTATTCGCGGTGGAAAATGTGCGACAAAATCAGAAGTCTATTGCCAAGAGGCAGGTCAAGTTGTTCTAAAAGTCGAATGTGCCTTTACTCAAGAACAACGTGTAGAATTGGCAAAACTAATGGCATCTGCAACTACAGACTCAGGTGCTGCAAACAGATTGCAAAACAAAATGAACAATTATGTTCACAATCGTCCTGATGTTTGCAAGGTTACAAAATACATATCAGATGATGAGGATTAAAATGCATCAAAAGCTTGGTCAATTGGGTTTTTGAATTTTGTAATATTTCCTTGGAATAGAAGTTTAACTGTTCCGACAGGACCGTTTCTGTGTTTTGCGATAATAATTTCAGACAAACCTTTAGATGATGCCTTTACGTTTTCTTCTTCTTCAGTTTCGCCTTTGTTATAGTAATCTTCACGATAGATAAAGATTACTATATCGGCATCTTGTTCAATTGAACCTGATTCACGCAAGTCTGAAAGCATCGGACGTTTGTCGTTACGACCTTCTACCGCACGAGATAACTGAGATAATGTGATAATCGGAACATCAAGTTCTTTTGCCAAAATTTTCAAACCTCTTGATATTGCAGAAATTTGTTGCAAACGGTCATCTTTTCCGCCGCCTTCCATCAATTGCAAATAGTCAATTACAATCAAGCCCAAATCTTTTTGCTGAGTTTTTAATCTACGACATTTTGTACGAATATCTGTTAATGTACATCCGCTTGTATCATCAATATAGATTGGAGCTTGGCTAAAATCGTTCATAGCCATTGCAAGTTTTTCCAAATCTTGTTGGAGCATATTACCTGTTTTTAATCTTTGAGCATCAACTTCGGCATAAGAACACAACATTCTCTGTACAAGCTGAGAGGCTGACATTTCAAGAGAGAATATACAAACAGGAACATTTTCTTTGATTGCAACGTTTTGCGCAATGTTTAGTGCAAATGCGGTTTTTCCCATCGCAGGACGAGCTGCAAGGATAATCAAATCTGACTTGTGTAAACCGCTCATCATAGTATCAAGCTCTGTAAAATCTGTTCTCAAACCTGAAAGTTCATCTTTGTGGTTATAACGGTACTCAATGCTGTCCCAAGTATCAAGCACCAAATCTTTTACGTGTTTAAGGTCTGCTGTAGCTTTGCTTGAACCGATATCAAAAATCAATTTTTCAGCCTGCTCTAAAGACCTGTCACTAGGTTCTAAATCATACCCTTTACTTACAATTTCAGAACCTGCATTGATTAAGGCTCTTTTAACTGCTTTTTCTTGGATGATTTTTGCAAAATACGCTATGTTGGCAGTAGTAATCGTATTTTCTACCAAATCGTTGATATATGCTCTACCACCGACAGTTTCAAGTTTGCCGTTGTAATTTAATACATCTGAAACAGAAACAATATCTATCGGGTCATTGTTATTAAACAGTTGCAACATCGCCTCATAAATATGTCTGTGCGCAGGTTTGTAAAAACTTGCAGGAGTCAGAGTATCAGAAATTTTAGCTAAAGTTTCAGGATTAACTAAAATTGCACCAAGTACGGCTTCTTCAGCCTCTATATTTTGTGGAATTAAACTTTCGTCTACTTTTTTTCTTGTATCTTTTGAAATTGCCGGCATGATTTTTCACCTCTTATTTAAAGATACTACATAAACAATGCCAATGCACATGAAATTTTAGTTGATGTTAAAAAGATTTAAGTAAATTTTATTGAAGAAATTTTCCCATAAAAAAACAGATGCCGATTATTTCGACACCTGTTTTTTATAAAATATTTGGTTATTATTTAATAGCATCCGCACAATCAGGACAAATACCATCTTCATTTAATTCACGGTATTTCCAACATCTTGTACATTTTTCGCCTTTAGCTTTTGTAACCCAAACAGTGTAACCTTCTTCCGTGTATTCATTTAATACATCAGAAGGAGCATCTGTTGCTAACGTTGCTTGAGATACGATATAAATATCAGCCAAGTCCTTGGCATTAGCCTTTAATACTGCATCATCAGCAGCTTTTACATATACTGCAACTTCTAATGAACTGCCGACTTTTTTGTCAGCTCTTAATGGTTCAATTGCACGAGAAACAACTTCACGAGATTTCAAAATCTTAGTGAAATCTTCTTCTAATTGCGCATTGTTCCATTTTTCATTAACTACAGGCCAATCTGATAATAAAATACTGATTAAACCGCCTCTTTGAACTTCAGGAATATTTTGCCAAATATCTTCAGCTTGGTGAGGCATAACAGGAGCTAGGATTCTAACCAATGCCATCAAGTTTTCAAATAGAACTGTTTGACAAGCTCTACGAGAAAGTGATTTTTTACCTGCTGTATACAATCTGTCTTTTACAATATCAAGATAGAATGAACTCAAATCAACTGCGGCAAAGTTTTGTAAGCATTGGAAATATTTGTAAAATTCGTAATTTTCAAAAGCTTCTGTTACTTCTGCAATCAGTTTATTCAATTTGTGTAGTGCAAATTTATCAATATTTTTAAGTTCATCATATTGAACGTAATCTTTCGCTGGGTCAAAATCAAACAAGTTACCAATTAAAAATCTTGCAGTATTTCTTGTTTTTTTGAAGATTTCTGTCAATTGACCAACGATGTTGTTACCGATTTTGATATCGTTTCTATAATCAACTGATGCTGCCCAAAGTCTCAAAATATCAGCACCATAGTTTTTGATAATATCATCAGGTCTGATGTAGTTGCCTAGAGATTTAGACATCTTACGTCCGTCTTCTCCAAATACAAATCCGTGAGTAAGAACTTGTTTATAAGGGGCTTTCCCTTGAGTTGCAACAGATGTTAATAGTGAAGATTGGAACCAACCTCTATGTTGGTCAGAACCTTCCAAATACATATCAACAGGAGTGTGACCCAATTCGTCAGCTCTTTTTTCTACAACTGCTCTCCAAGATACACCTGAATCAAACCAAACATCCATGATGTCTTTTTCTTTTCTAAAGTGAGTTTTTCCGCATTTAGGACATACAAAGCCTTGTGGTAGAAGTTCTTCTGCTGAATATTTTACCCAAGCATCTGAGCTTTCTATTTCAAATAATTTTGCTACATTTTCAATTGTTTCGTCTGTGCAAATTACTTCACCACAGTCTTCACAATAGAAAATAGGGATAGGAACACCCCAAGCACGTTGTCTTGAAATACACCAATCTGTACGGCTCTCAACCATGTTTCCGATACGGTTTTCACCGCTTGCAGGAATCCATTTTACATTATGAACAGCCTCAAGTGCCTTATCTCTGAATTTGTCAACTTTTACAAACCATTGCGGAGTTGCTCTGTAGATTACAGGCTTTTTACATCTCCAGCAGTGTGGATAACTGTGTTGAATGTCTTGTTGTTTTAGCAATGCGCCACAATTTTGCAACATTTCAATAACCATTGAATTACCTTTGTAATAAGGTATTCCAACAAGTTCAGAAATTCCTACAGAATCAGTCCATATACCTTGTCCGTCAAGTGGAGAAAATACTTCAATTCCATATTTACATCCGACTTCATAGTCTTCTAAACCGTGTCCAGGAGCTGTGTGAACAGAACCTGTACCTGCATCAAGTGTTACGTGTTCACCCAAAATAATAGGTGATTTTCTATCAACAAGCGGATGTTTAGTATTTAATAATTCTAAATCTTGACCTACGCAAGAACCCAGAACCTTGATGTCAGATTCTTCCCATTCAACATCATTTAAGAATGAGCCAAGCAATTCTTGAGCTACAACATAAACATCACCTTTGTATTCAAAGAATGTATATTCAAATCTTGGGTGCATTGAAATTGCCATATTTGATGGAATTGTCCAAGGAGTTGTTGTCCAAATAATTGCATAAACAGGTTTTGTGTTTCCTGCTAAAATTTTATTGTTGATTTTTTCTGTAGATTCATCATCAAACTTAAATCTTACATAAATTGATGTTGATGTGTGGTCAGCGTATTCAACTTCAGCCTCTGCTAAAGCTGTTTCGCAAGCAGCACACCAATATACTGGTTTTAAGCCTTTTTCGATATAACCTTTTTTATACATTTCGCCAAATACGCGCACTTGCTCTGCCTCGTATTCAGGATTGATTGTCAAATAAGGTTTTTCCCAGTTGCCAAGCACACCCAAACGTTTAAATTCGCTTTCTTGACCTTTTAGGTTTTTGTGAGCAAATTCACGGCATTTTGCACGAAGTTCAGCCTCTGTAATTGAGTGACGTCCGCCTTTGATATTTTTAACTACAGCATTTTCAATAGGCAAACCGTGTCCGTCATACCCCGGAACATAAGGGGCATAAAAGCCTCTTTGAGATTTATATTTGATTAAAATATCTTTCAAAATTTTATTTAATGCAGTACCGACGTGAATTTTTTCAGAACTCAAATATGGAGGTCCGTCATGCAAAACAAAAGAATTTGCTTTGTCGCGTTCTGCTGTCATTTTTTCGTAAATATGATTTTCTTCCCAAAATTTTTGGATTTCTAACTCTCTAACTGTGGCATTTGCTCTCATTGCTAATGTTGTTTGAGGCAAATTAAGAGTATTTTTGTACTCGGATTTAGTGTTTTCTGCCATATTTATTGACCCTCTATTTTATTTGTAACTTTATCGCAAATTTGTTTTATATCAGCAAGGCTTTCAGCCTCTTCTTCATTAGATTCTTTTATGAATAATTTCATTTTATTATAATCAAAAGCTTTTTCCCAACGCGCAATAACAACTGTTGCAACGCAGTTTCCGACAAGGTTTACGGTTGTTCTGCCCATATCTAATATTTGGTCGATACCAAGCAAAATTGCAACACCGATTAGCGGAATATTGAAACTTGCCAAAGTTCCTGCTAGCACAACCAAAGAAACCCTTGGAGCACCTGCAATACCTTTACTTGTAAGCATCAAGGCAAGCATCATCAAAATTTGTTGGTTTAAGTCTAAATTTATACCGCAAATTTGTGATGAAAAGATAACGGCCATTGCCAAATATAATGTACTGCCATCTAGGTTAAAGGTGTAACCTGTCGGCATAACAAAACTGACAATATTTTGCGGAACGCCGAATTTTTCCATAACTTCAATTGCTTTAGGAAAAGCTGCCTCAGAACTTGCTGTAGTGAATGCTAAAATTGCAGGTTCTTGGATTGCTTTTAATAAACTTCTGAATGAAATTCTTGCGTATTTGCAGGCTATGAATAAAACCAACAACACGAAAATTGCAAGCGCTGTGTATAATGAAAAAATAATTTTTGCGTAATTTTTAAGAATAGATAATCCGTTCATTCCAACTGTTGATGCGATTGCGCCAAAAATACCAAGGGGCGCAAAGTACATTACATATTCCGTAAATTTAAACATTATTTGGGAAACGGAGTTTAACAAATCCATAACAGGTTTGGCTTTTTTGCCGACCGCACAGATTGCAATTGCCATAAATATTGAAAATACAACAATTTGCAACAAATTGCCTTCTGACATTGCCTGAACAATACTTGTCGGAAATACGTTTACAATCATTTCTGAAATTGAAGTGTGAGGAGTTGTAACCGCCATCAAACCTGCTTCTTTTAATAATTCAGGATTGGCAACCGTCCCTGTTACAAAACCTTTCCCAGGGTTGAATATATTACCGACGGTAAGTCCGATAATCAATGCCAAAGTTGTAACAACTTCAAAATAAACGATTGTTTTTATACCGATTTTACCAAGCTGTTTGGTATCTCCATGACCTGCAATCCCTGTAACCAGTGTTGCAAATAACAATGGAGCGATAATCATTTTAACCATGCGCAAAAATATCAAAGCAAAAGCGCGCATTTTAACCGCTAAATGTGGGGCAAAATGACCGAAAATAACACCAAAAATCAGTGCTAAAAATATCAATACTGTAAGTCGTGAATGTTTCAATTCTAACCTCTCGGTTAGATTATAAAACAAACATGCCTGTCATTATACAGCTGGGTAATTTTTGTAAATTTATTTTACAAAATTTCCCTAAACTTTATCGGTCTTGTTGTTGTTTTCTTCGTCCTCTTTTTTGCGTTTAATTCTGTCATAGCACATTTCATTTAAGACTAAATATGTCAACAACAAATAATTAAGTTTGCGCCACAGCGGATTTTTGTCAGTGAAAAAACTTAATGCACCCCAGTCTTCTTCTGTGTCTTGAAGTCGTTTTTGATATCTTTCGACATTTTTTGAATTAAGTGCAACTTTCTTACCGTTGGTAATTTTATACAAATTCCCTTCATAATCACGTCCGAGAATTAGCTGTTTGTGAGTGTTTTTGTCAGCCAAAAGAATTTTGAATTGTTCGGTTGCGCTATCCGGAAAAATCGCTTTATATTTAAAATCCTCTCCGCTTTCTGTCCTGATTTCGCCTGAGATTGTGTCTTTTTTATTTTTGTCAATGTTCATATCAAGGCTGATTTTTTGATTATCCAAATTAAAATCCAGTTGATATTTGTTTTTTGCAAGTTTTTGAATATTCGGAGTTTCTACATCGTAAAGTTGTCCGAGTTGGTAAAATGCAGAACTTACAGAATCTTCTTTGTTATACTTTTGCAAATCTTCGACAAATTCTGTTTTGTCAGGCTCTTCTTCTATTATATTTTCTTTATTAAATAGTTTTTTGACATTTGGGTCACTTTGAATTGCAAAAACAACCAGTGAACCTATTGCCATTTTCCTTGCCCAGTCAGGAAGTTTTTCTTTTTTGTCATTGTCATTATCATCATTATTATAATTATTTCTGATAGGTGGCTGATTTAGAGAAATTGAAGCCCTAAACGTCGGTTTGTTAGATGTGTTTTGGGTTGTGTAATTTTGTATCGGATAAATTTTCATAACAATAATATTAAAATACAAACAAAAATAAATTTGTTAATCGGATGGCAGGAAGACAGGATGTCAAGAAGGCAAGTTAATACAAAAAATAAGTATATTATCACCCTGAACTGCGGATTTTGGCAAGTGCGCCGAGTGAGCGTAGTGAACCCAGCACG
>DHMN01000062.1:56865-57247 GCA_002405805.1 Cyanobacteria bacterium UBA4641
CCAAGACTGTTTCAGGGTCTCTAGCAGAACACCCCTCTCACTAGCCCACCTGATAAAAAATTTAAGCCAAATCTATTTCAAATACTTCATATCCTTGAACTTCAAGATGTAATAAGTACAACCCCAACCTGAGGATTTGGTATTGCATGAAGTCTCGTATGGCGTATCATCATCAGGACCCCCATCTGCGAGCAAACCTTTGTCAAAAATATATGTCACCGCAAATAAATCTTTACCTATGACATTTGGCTTTTGTTTTCCGTTGGTATCGAAAAAGAAATCAATTTGTCGTCCGTGATTTGCCCCAAACCATAATGACGCACCGTTATTTAATACAACTTTATATGTTCCGTTTGTGCTGTAATTTGAGGAACGATAAGTG
>DHMN01000062.1:57277-57526 GCA_002405805.1 Cyanobacteria bacterium UBA4641
CATTCAAGCCTTGATAAGGTTGAGTAATAACGCATTTCCCTTCTTTGTCATCAACCCCACAATCAAGTGCAAGTTTTAGTCCATGTTTCATAATTTGACCAATCTTTTCCCCATCTTCTTTCGTATAAAATCCTGAGGACAATCCCCAATTTTCAGGTGTATCGTAATTTTCTTCAACCAGTTTTAAAGCTTGAGAAACGATGGATTGAATTTCAATAACTTTGGTAACGGTTTGTTTTTCGTAATATT
>DHMN01000062.1:57630-58195 GCA_002405805.1 Cyanobacteria bacterium UBA4641
AAACCAAATCTCACTTTGGTTGGGAACGAATCTACGTGCTCTGCAAAGGTAAAGCCAAGTTGTCCCTTGTTTGGTCGCAAATTTTTGTTTTGTAAGAAATTGAAATAGCTCATAAAACCCTCCTGTTTTTCTATAGTGTTTCCAAATGGAAACATGTAAGTTATATGATAACCGTATAATTTCAATATGTCAAGTAAGGGATTGGTTAATACATCACAAAAAGAGCAAGAGTATGTTAGGGCGTTTGGTTGCGCGCTAAAGCAAATGCGCACCGAAGTTGCACAAAAAAGCCTCCGAATTTTTTCTTATGAAACTGATGTTCCTTGTGCGACATTGAGCAGAATTGAAAATGGTCTTAGAATCCCAAATATTGTTATTTTGAAACGATTAGCCGTTGGGTTTAATTTGACAGTGGATGAGTTGATAAAAAAGCTAGAGGATTCAATCCCTGATAAAGTTAAAATTTTTGAAGAGTAGTGGGGATTACAAATTAATAACGTCATCACGAGGAAAGTTTACTTGTAATGACATGACTTTTATATTGTCATGCTGGACTTGTTTCAGC
>DHMN01000030.1:0-6124 GCA_002405805.1 Cyanobacteria bacterium UBA4641
AAAATCCGCAGTTCAGCATGACTATAAAGAATAAACAGTCATTCCGAACTAAATTCAGAATGACAACATAAAAAATCCTGTCATTACGAGGAGCTTTGACTTTCAATTGTGGTAATGGTTTTCACAGAGTGACGTAGTAATCCCCTGCACTGAGTGCATTGCCTTACCTCAATTTTACTTTTTTGCTTCTTGATGTTTTTGTTCAGGCTTTTGCGGAGCGTCAAATCCGAGAGCTTTCATTACAGGGTGGATAATCGGATGTGATACAATTGGCGCAAGTATCGCTAATCCTGCAACAGAACCGAAGATTGAACCTGCTTCAATAACACCTCTTGCCAAGTTTTCGCTATCTTGAGAAATCTCTTTTTTAGTAGCTTTTTCAGCATCTGCAACTTTTTCTCTGGTGAAAGTTACGCCCAATTTTTTGCTCAATTCATCCAGTTTTGCAGTTTTTTCGGCTTCGGTTTTCAATTGGTGGAAATTCATAAATTCTTTTACGCTTCCAAACGCTTTGAATACCGCCTCATTTTTGTAACTGTTTTGCGCAATTTTATAAGCATATTTTTTAGCTAACGGTGTGATTGCAGCCAAGTATATTGCTAAACATGTTGCTTGGTATAAAAATTCTTTTGTTGCTGAAAATTTCTTTGTTTGTGGGTCGATTTGTTTATCCATCAAAATAAATGACGGACGACCTATAGCTTTCAAGCAAGTTTCTGTTGTAACTTGGGTTACTGTACTTTGAGTCGCATTGTATATTGCAGGACTTGTTATAAGGTTTTGAATTGCTCCTATCATATTATCCGACCCTCATTCCTGAATTTGTAAAAGTTGACATGCTAACAGGTTGTGACATCGGAAGTTTGCCGATTGTTCCTGTTGATGCGATTGGATTTTTCAATGCAGGTTCTTCAACTTTTGATGTAATATCTAATTTTTGAACGTCATGCTTTTTGTCAGGTTGTTTGCCTAAAATCTTATCGGTAAATGGCTTAATAACAAGTGAACACAACCCAGGGATTACAAATAACGCCGCTGCACAAACACCTGCAAAACGTAGGTTATGTTTTGCGATTTCTGATTTTGCAGGGTCTTTAAATAACGCTGCACCTTTACCTGCTAAAGCTCCACAAGTTAAGTATGTTGGGATTGCGATGACTTCTGTCAACCCTTCTCTTAACGCTGCATATTTTTTTGTTTCCGGCGCTTCTTTTTTGTCCATCATTGTGAACATCGGTCTGCAAATCCCTTTTACTGTAGCGATTGCGACAACTACGTACGCCGGATTGTTATTCTTTCCCAAGGCTTTTAAAGCACTTTTTATTCCACTACCTAGTGACATTTATTTCTTCCGCCAAATCTTAGTTATTGTATTTTAGGTTATTACCAACATGTATTGTAAAACAAAAGAAAAATTTTTTTGCTATAAATTTTGAAAATTTTAACATTTTTTTTATAATCCCTAATATTTAAAACAATCTTTGTCGTGGTCATTGACTATTCCAATGGCTTGCAAATACGAATAAATAATGACTGTTCCGACATATTTCATCCCTCGTTTTTTGAGGTCTTTTGATATTTTATCTGATAGAGGGGAACTTACAATAGTTTCACCTGTTGTATTTTTGATAACTTTGTTATCAGTAAAACTCCAAATATAATTTGAAAAACTGCCATATTCTTTTTGGATTTCTTTGAAAATTTTAGCATTATTTATTGCTGCGGTGATTTTTCCTCGACTTCTTATTATTGCAGGGTTATTCAGCATTTGTTCTATTTTTTCATCGTCGTAATTTATGATTTTATCAAGTTCAAAGTTATCAAATTCTGCGCGAAATGCATCACGCTTTTTAAGTACAGTAATCCATGATAATCCTGCTTGAAAAGATTCAAGAATCAAAAGTTCTAAAAGCTCCCTATCATCATACTTTGGAACTCCCCATTCTTCATCGTGATATTTTACATATATGTCGGATTTTTCATCTACCCAAAAGCATCTTTTCATAGTTGTATTGTACAACAAAAGTTCAAAAACTCTTCAATAATTTGATTTTCTATTGTATAATCTTAGCAGAAATCAGTTAATATGGGGTAACTATGAGAAATAAGAAGAATTTAGGGTTATTAGTTGCAATAATGATGCTTAGCATCTCAAATATAAATATTCCGGCATTTTCTGCAGATAAAACAGAACCTGTGGAAAAACAATCGGTAGAGTCCGAAGATATCAAGGTGAATCGTGAAACTTTGGAAAAGGCATCAAATGCTATTACCAACAAAGATTACCAGTCTGCAATTGTATTTTTGACAGCATATATAAATAACAAACCTAAAAAATATGAAGCCTATAAAATGCGTGGTGAAGCGTTTTACGCACTAAGGCAGTATAGATTAGCTCAAGCTGATTTTCAAAAGGCTATAGAATTAAAATCTTCTGATGATAAATTTATCACAGGGACGAAGGTTTTGAGTGCTGTAGTATTGGGTGCAGATAAGCAAGAACAATACCAAAACCCTGAACTTGGCAATCTGTACGGAGAATTGATGTATGCGCAAAAAGCCCTAAATAATCCAGCTTATGAGTCAACATTCCAAAAAGCTTTCCATTATAATTCTCATATTTATTTACCACAACCGAAAAAAGATGATATTGCAAAGATTAACTGTCCTCAAAAGTATGGAAAAGTTCTAAATCCGCAAGGGGTGGATTCGTATATCTATGGTGCGATTTCTGATATTGAAAAAGGAAACTTCCACGAGGCTGCATATAAAACTCAATATATCACATCAAATTATCCAAAATATTACTTGGGATACTATTTGACAGGCGTTGCGATGTCAGGTTTGGAACAAGAACAAGATGCAATTGTTGCTTTTGAATCTGCATTAAAAGCTAATCCGTACGATTTTGAATCTTTTGCAAGTTTGGGGCAGGTTTATTATAGTGAGGCTGAAAAAACTTTTTCAAAAGATGCTGCGCTAAAATCAATTGATTATTTCAACAAAGCTCTAAAATACAATCCTAATTGCTATATTTACCATTTTTATATCGGTTTAAACCAGTTGCAATTGGGAGATTATGACAAAGCTGTTTTAAGTTTTGACAGTGCCATTAAATTGAAAACAA
Source organism: Cyanobacteria bacterium UBA4641 (assembly GCA_002405805.1). GTDB lineage: Bacteria > Cyanobacteriota > Vampirovibrionia > Gastranaerophilales > Gastranaerophilaceae > Zag111. The sequence continues at coordinate 3,128 of DHMN01000030.1, forward strand.
ATGACTACAACAGTATGTATTACAAATTGATAGCACAACAGTTAAAAGGTGATTATAATGCCGTTGTAGATGGTGCGACAAAGCTATTGTACAGGCATGTGTCAAATTACAATTCTGTATTATATTTAAGAGCACTTGCTTATTTCAAGTCAGGAAATTCCGATGCTGCGGTTGCTGATTTAGAAAAAATTCACAATAATATGAATGATATTTATAATGCGGATGTTAAATCTTTATCGCAAAAAGAAATGACACTTGCGCCATATTTGTATTATTTGAAGGCTCAAATCCTTCAACAAAGAGGTTTTGGTGCAAAAGTGGATTTGGCAAAAGCTTATCAAAATCCGATTATCGCAGTTTTATCTAAAGGTGATGGTTTTGCAAATTCAGCTTTGAGAATTTCAGCTAGTGATGTTGAAGACCAATATGATTATATCAGAACTACTTTTGGAGATTTGAGAGTTAGTTTTGAGTACTTAAATCCTGATTACAAGTTGGTTTCAATGGATAGTAAAACCGTCGCTGAAACTCCTAAACCTCCAGAAATTCAGGCAGAAAAAGCTCAAGAAAGTCCTATAGCTGCAGAACTTGCTGCAAAAAATACGGTTGAAAATATGACCGAATCTGTTCCAACAGATGCTCAGTCTTTGAAACAATCAACTGACCCAATTGAGATGATTTCAACTGACAATCAGGTTTCTATTGCACAAATGTTGGCATCTCAATCTTTGAATGTTGCGCAAAATCAGAATAATAATTCGCCTGTTGAAATTTCTGATGTTGTAAAAACAGTTGAACCTACTGTAGTTGTTGAAACTGTTGCAACTGAACCCCAAAAAACTGAAAAGGTTGCCCAAAAAGAAAATGTTGTGGCAGAAGTTGAATCAAAAACTGTTGAAACAGAAGTTCAAAAAGAGCCTGTTGCTGTGACTAAAGTTGTCGCAGAACCAACCCAAAAAGAAGAGGTTCAAGAACCGACTAACGCTGCACAGGTAGCAGCGTTCGACCCTGATACGATTGTGTTTACTGCACCTGAGCAAAAAGAATCTGAATCTTTTGAAATAAAATATGATGAGCCAAAAGTAGAAAAAGTTGCTCAAGATACGACTTCAAAAATCGAAAATTTAGAGTTTGGAGAAACTGAAACTAAACCTCAAGAAACTCAAATTTCAACAGAACAAACTCCAACAAGAGCTGTTGCAACTGAAATCAAAGAATCTCAAGATTTTGTAATTTCATATAATGAAGAAACAAAACAAGAGCCTGTGGTTGAAGAAAAATCAGAACCGATTACTGAACAAAAAACTGATATTGCAGAGGTTGAGACTCCTGCATCTGTTATAGCTCAAGTTGAAGAGCCTAAAACTATAGAATCTAAAACTGTAGAATCAACAACAACAGTACCTGCAAAAGTTATAACAATTGCAAAAATGCCTGTTCCAACAAAATCTGAAACGGTTGAAGTAAAAGAAACTGCATCAGCTGAACACGAGCCTCAAGTACAAGATGAGGCCCAAAAATCTGCAGTTGTTGAAAAACACGCTAATGTTGATTTGAAAGAGTTTAATGTTCCAAATGCAAAAGCTCCTGAAATCCGTGAAGATGATGAGGTTGTTGTGTTAGAACCAAAATCATTTATTCAAAGTGCAGAAAATAGATTGGCAAATGAGTCATTTAACTTAAACACGAATAAAATTACCGATAATTTTGCAGAGTTTAAGCAAGAAAATGTGTCTACGGCTGAAACTGCTGAACCAAGCGAAATTTTAGCAACTGCACCAAATCAGCCTGAACCTGAAATTATTTCAGATGCCATAGTCAAAACAGAAAAAGTTGCGGATGTCACAAATACGGTTACAAATTTGGTTGACCCTGATAAGGTTTTAATCGAAAATCAAAAAGAAGATGAATCGCAAAATGAGGTAGCAGAAGGTGTTGAAGTCGAAGATAACACTTTGGTTGACTCAAATAAAACAGATGTAGCAACACCTGCTGCCGTTGGAGCTGGTGAAACTTTAGCAACCACAAAAATCAAGATTCCAAAAGCTAAGAAAGAAAAACCTGTAAAGGTTAAGAAAGAAAAGACTTTGGATGATGTTTTGATTCAAGACACAGAAGTACGCAAAACAAAACCTGCAAAAGTTAAAAAGGAAAAACAATTAAAAGATGTTTTGGCTGAAAATGTTGAACAGCCGACAATAGAAGATAAGATTGCAGAAGATAAAAATGAATTAAAAGAATTTTTAAATGACAGTCAAAATGTCGCTCAAACCGAACAAGTTAAACCAAAAAAATCTCGCAAAGATAAGAAAAAAGCAAAACATGAGGAATCTGTTGAGTCAATTTTGCGCTCAGTAGGTTTGACTCCTCAAGCTGCTGAAACAATTGTCGAAACAGAAGAACAAGCAACACCTCCTGCCGTTACTGTTGTTGATGAATCTGAAAATATAGATAATAAAGGACATAAATTGACCACTGAGAAAAAATCATTATTTGGATTCTTTAAACGAAATAAAAATACAGAATTGCCTGAAGAAGAAATTATAACAAAAGATATTTCAGGCAAGGCTGAAATTGTTGAAGTTCCGCAAGAACAGGTCGAAATCCCTGTACTAAATGTTGAACAAAAAACAGAAAAAGTTAAAAAATCTTGGTTTAAAAAGTCTAAAAAGTCTGAAATCAAGAAAAATGAGATTGAAGAAGAAAAATTGACAAAAGCGCCTGAATCAGAAGTTGTTAAAGATATTGAAGAAAATTCTGATAATAAGGTCGAAGAAGTCCTTCCAACTTCAACCAAAAAGCATGAAAAAACTCAAAAAAATAAGGTTGATAAAAATGCTGAAAATGGAATAACAACTTTACCGGGGCACTTCAAAGTCAATGTAGATGGAAGCGAACTTGATGATAATTCCCCTGCTCCTATCAAAGGCAAAGACTATACAACACTTCCAGGGCATTTCAAGATATTTATGACTGATGAAGAGAAAAAAGAACTTG
>DHMN01000030.1:6179-6396 GCA_002405805.1 Cyanobacteria bacterium UBA4641
ATGAAGAGAAAAAAGAACTTGAAAAAGGTGGTTTGAAACCTACTCCTGTTATTAGAATGGGTGAAGATGAAACCGCTCCAAAGGTTGAAGAACAACAAAATGAGAATAATACAGTTGAGTCAAAACCTAAAAAAGACAAGGTCAAAGAAGAATCAAAAATAAAGGTTCAAAAAGAAAAGAAATTGTTTAGTTTTAAGAATTTATTTAAAAGAAAATA
>DHMN01000016.1 GCA_002405805.1 Cyanobacteria bacterium UBA4641
AGTAGGAACAGAATATTACGTTTCGCTTTAGCTCAACTCATATTCTAGTCAGTTCAGGGTGACAGTTTATTCTTTTTATTGTAAAATTATCATAGGCGGAAAATATGCCTTACAAACAGACTTTTTTAGTTATAGGAAGAGGAGATTATAATAATGACAAAAAGAATCGGTATTGATGTTGGCGGTACAAATGTGAAAATAGCATTGGTTGATGGCGAAGGTAAAATCATTTATTCTAACAGCGTTCCAACTTATGCGCAAATGGGCTACGAATACACTGTAAACAACATCAAACAAGCTATTCGCGATTTGATGAAAGAAACAAACACGGATGCTAAAGAAATTGAAGGTATCGGTTTCGATTTCCCTGGACAAGTTGACTATAAAACAGGTGTTGTTAAACTTGCACCAAACATTCCGGGGTGGGTAAATGTTCCAATCGCGCAAATGATTGAAGAAGAATTTAACATTCCAACAAGAATTGATAACGATGTAAGATGTGCAGCTCTTGGCGAATTGAAGTTCGGAGCTGGGAAAGGTTGTGAAAACTTTGTATGTATCACAGTTGGTACAGGTATCGGTTCAGGGCTTGTTATCAATGGTCAATTAGTACGTGGTGCAGCAAACGCAGCAGGTGAAATCGGTCATATTAAGCTACAAATGCACGGCGGACCAATTTGCGGATGCGGTGATACTGGTTGTTTGGAGGCTTTCGCATCAGGTCCTTCAATCGTTGCTATGGCTCAAGAGTATCTAAAAGGCGGAAAATCTACTAAATTTAGAGAAATGGCAGGAGCTGACGGCGAAATTACACCTTATATCGTAGCAAAAGCCGCAGAGGCAGGCGACCCTGTCGCAAAAAGAATTTTTGAAATCGTTGGTACATATATCGGAATGGGTTTGGTTAGTGTTATTAACCTTCTTAACCCTGAAAAAGTAATTATCGGCGGTGGTGTAGCTGCAGCAGGCGACCTATTATTAGCCCCAATCAGAAAAACTGTAAAAGAAAGAGCAATGGTTGTTGCAGGAAATTCAGTTGAAATCGTTCCGGCACAACTTGGCAACTCTGCAGGGGTAATCGGTGCAAGCATGCTTGTTGAAGGATAAGGGCTGAGGGCGGTGTTTTGCTGCCCTTACTCAATCTTATAACCACTATTACAAACCTATTGAACTTTGTTTTTGTTTGTTATAGATTTGGCATGTGTAATATATTATACGAAAAGAAGGAGAACTCAAATGAGTGAAAGAAAATTAGTTGGAACAGAAGAAATGTTCAAAAAAGCATTAGCTGGCGGATACGCTATCGGTGCTTACAACGTAAACAACATGGAAATTTTACAAGGTATTGCAGAAGCTGCTGAAGAAACACAATCTCCAATCATCTTGCAAGTTTCAGCAGGTGCTAGAAAATACGCTAACCAAACTTATTTAATCAAATTGGTTGAAGCTGCTCTAGCTACAACTACAGTGCCTATCGCTCTTCACTTAGACCACGGTGCTGACTTTGATATTTGTAAAGCTTGTATCGACGGTGGTTTCTCATCAGTTATGATTGATGGTTCAAGATTCCCATTAGAAGAAAACATCGCTTTGACTAAAAAAGTTGTTGAATATGCACACGCTCACGGCGTTTCAGTTGAAGCTGAATTGGGTAAATTGGCTGGTGTTGAAGATGACGTTAAAGTTCACGCTAAAGATTCAACTTACACAGACCCAGCTGAAGCAGTTAGATTTGTTAAAGAAACTGGTTGTGATTCATTAGCAGTAGCTATCGGTACTTCACACGGTGCTTACAAATTCAAAGGCGAAGCTAAATTAGACTTTGAAAGATTAGCAGAAATCAAAAAAGCTTTGGAAGAAGCTGGTTTCCCTAACTATCCATTAGTATTGCACGGTTCATCATCAGTTCCAAAAGAATTTGTTGCTAAATGTAATAAATTCGGTGGTAACTTACCTGATGCACAAGGTGTTCCAGAAGAAATGCTTAACTATGCATCTAAACACGGTGTTGCAAAAATCAATATCGATACAGACTTGAGACTTGCAATGACTTCTACTATCAGAGAATTCTTCATTGAACACCCTGAAAAATTCGACCCACGTGAATACATGGGACCAGGTAGAACAGCCGTTAAAGAAATGGTTATGCACAAAATGAGAGACGTATTAGGTACAGCAGGTCACGCTAAAGACTAATTTCACTCTTGCCTGAATAGAATTGACAGCTCAAGGTTTATCCTTGAGCTGTTTTTGTTTGCCTACAATTAATCATGTCATTCTGAAAGGATTAAAAATCTTGCCAACTTGTTTGGCTTAGATTTTATCCTATTCAGAATCTCTAACCTGGCAAAAAAATAAAAATGTCCGCCACTGGTGGGCGGACCGAAATCTTTGATTTCGAGGTGGGGGTGACCGATATGTTGTGGATTACTACGTCGCGCTGTGAAGTCTATTATTTTATTTGTACAATATCGCTCCTCGGAATGACATGATACGAAGTAGGGTGGGCTCACTAGCCCACCTTAAACCAAAATCAATGTCGGCATGGCAATGCCGACCTACTTTATTCTCTTTATTTTGCATGCCTTCCTGACATCCCGCCCTCTCGCCTTCTGATTCAACACAAATTGTAAACTTCTTTGTAAATTACTTGCCTGAAATTTGTAATTTGTGTAAAATTATAGATAATACTGGGGAGGAATCAGGTTTAATGCCGAAAATAGCAAGATACCAAGATGACGGATATTATTCGGAATATCGTTTTTCATCAGGCAGTTCTTACGCAAGCAGTTATGAATACTCACACTATTCAAGCGAAAACACTGTTCACTATGCAAAATTGAGAAATGAGAACCGACCTAAAAAACAAAAACGCAGAAAGAAAAGTTTTGTCCAATTTTTAGTTTCGTCACTATTATTGCTATCAGTTGTAATTTATGCAATGCCTTACTCGTTTAACAATATAACTAAAGCAATGTTCGTGCCAACTCCGCACAACGAAATTACAACCGATTTACATGAACTAACCTACCCTACAAACAAATACTTATCTAATTCTTGGTTCTTGGGTAACCGCTCTTTTAATTACTCCGCTGATGAGAAAAATTCAATGATGATTACCCCAAAAGAAAATGTTAATATGCCTGTTTTGCAACAAGAATTGGTAAGTTTAACCGAAATGTATCCGACCGTAAAACCGGCAATCTACGTATGGGATTACGAAACAGGAAATTATATTGACATCAATGCTGATAAAAGTTACTCAACAGCAAGTATTATCAAAATCCCTGTATTAATTGATGTATTCAAATCAATCGAGGCAGGTCAATTGTCATTGGAAGACAAAATACCTTTGACAGAATATTACCGTTCAGAAGGTTCAGGTAGCTTGCAATTCAAGGCAAGAGACTCTGAATACACAATTGATGAACTTGCAGAAAAAATGATTACTGAATCTGACAACTCTGCAACAAATATGTTGATGGCAAAAGTCGGCTCTATGACAGACGTAAACCAATCAATCAGAGATTGGGGCTTGAAAAACACATCTGTTCACACTTGGTTGCCGGATTTGACAGGAACAAACAGAACAACTGCTAAAGAAATGGCAGAAATGCTTTATAACATTGACGAAAATGACAAGTTCTTATCAGAAGAATCAAGAAGTAAAATGCTAAATTATATGGGACATGTTCACAACAACAGATTGATTCAAGCAGGTCTTGGAGCAGGTTCCGTATTTTTGCATAAAACAGGCGACATCGGCACAATGCTTGGGGATGCAGGTATCGTAATTACGCCAAACGGTAAAAAATATATCGTTGTAATTCTTGCTAATCGTCCGCATAATGCCGTTGCAGGTAAAGATTTTATTGTACACGCATCTGAAATTATTTATAACTATATGGTGAAATAATGTTAAAAGAATTGTTGGACACAAATCACTGTTTCAAGTTGGTTTGTGGAGCTGGGAATGAAGATATTGAAGAAATTAAACGTCTTGTTTATGTATACGCTATTGCAGGATGCAGATTTTTTGACCTTTCCGCAAACGAAGAAGTAATCCAAGCTGCAAGAGGCTCACTTGAACTTGCCAAAGTTTATGATGCATATTTATGTGTAAGTGTTGGGATAAAAAACGACCCTCACGTAAAAAAAGCCGTTATTGATTATGACAGATGTGTAAATTGCGGAGCTTGTGAAGAGGTTTGTCCACAAGGTGCAATTCATTATGCCAAAGTTAAAAAATACAAATGTATCGGATGCGGAAAATGTTGGAAAGTGTGTTCACGTGCAGCAATTTCTTACGTATCGGAAGAAAAAAATCTGAGCGAAGTCCTTCCACCAATTGTAGATAAAGGTATTGATTGTATAGAATTTCACGCAATGGGAAATAATACTGACGAAATTTACCAAAAATGGAAATATATCAATGACAATTTTGAAGGCATTTTGAGTATTTGTACAAGTCGCGGAAAGTTAAGTGATGAGGGTTTAGTAAACCGCATAAAAGAAATGATTAAAGACAGAAAACCTTATACGACAATTATTCAAGCAGATGGTTTTCCAATGAGCGGAGGAGATGACAACTACAAATCTACTCTCCAAGCTGTTGCAACTGCTGAAATTGTCCAAAATGAAAAATTACCTGTATATTTAATGCTTTCAGGCGGAACTAATGCCAAAACAACAGAACTTGCCAAAATGTGCGAAATTTCATATTGCGGAGTTGCGGTTGGTTCTTATGCTCGAAAAATCGTAAAAAGATTTATTGAAGCCGATGATTTTTGGACAAATCCTAACAGGCTGAATCGCGCCTTGGATATGGCAAAACCTCTTGTTGATTCTGTTATTCTATAGGTATAATTATGGAAATTTATTATTTAAAAAAAGAAGAATTTTTAAATTCAATTGACCTAAATTCCCTGAAAGAATTTAGCGACAATCGAAAATTTTCATCTGAAGAAAAGTATCTTGAACACCTTTGCGGACTTTTTTTGACAAAATTTATCGCCAAACAGGTTTACAATATAAAAAATACCGAAATTGAATTAAAAAATAAAAAACCTTGTTTCAAAAATAACGAAATTTATTTTAGTATTTCACATTCCAAAGATATTGTACTTGTTGGGTTTAACAACTCAAACATCGGAGTCGACATAGAATATATGTATCCAAGAAATTACAAAAAAATTATGGATAGATATAACAAAAATATTGTAAATCCAACCAAAAAAGATTTTTACAGATTTTGGACAATCCATGAAGCAGAAATCAAGCTAAGTAAACCGCCAAAAGCAATGTTTTCAACTTATTTGGAAAATGATTATGCACTTTCTTGCGTGAGCGGTGATGTTTTGGTTTTGAATTTGAAAATCAAAAAACTGAAAATTAAATCACAAAATATCGACCTTGCAAAAGAACTACAAACCCCTCAAAATATACAGCTGGAGATGATTTAAGCATGGCTTGACAAAAGTCCAAAAATCGTAAATAATATGAAAGGGTCAAACCTCTAAGAGGTGCGAATTCTTAAAGGTTTGTTTAGTACCCTTATGATTGTTTATATTTTAAAGGCTATTGTTAGTATTGCTAATGCTAATAATAGCTTTATTATTTCTACAATCACATTCTCACCCCCTTTCCACCGATTACCTAGTAACAGCGTGTGTGGTTGGGTGTGATGGGTACTGCCCCATACAATAAATATACCAAACAAATTGTTATTTGTCTAATTATTAAGAATAATTCCACATACAAGTGAACAATCTCCCATCAACTTGCAAGAAAACTTTATTTTTGCGAAAATTACAAAGATAAAAGACAAGGAAAAAGGGAGAAATTATAATGGATATTAAAGCCGTCATTTTAGCCGCAGGTAAAGGTACAAGAATGAAATCCGAAACCACGCCAAAAGTTTTACACCAAATTATGGGAAAAACTTTGCTTGGTTATGTTTTGGATAACGTGAAAAATTTTGTATCAGAAGAATATGTAATTGTTGGACACCACGCGCAAGAAGTAGAAAATTTTGTCAAATCAAATTACGAAAACGCAAAAACTGTTCTTCAATCACCACAACTTGGGACAGGTCATGCAGTTTCTATGGTGTGCCCTGATTTACAAAACTATGACGGACTTGTTTTGATTCTTTGCGGAGATACTCCACTTGTCCAAGAAGAAACTTTGAAAAAATTTGTTGAATATCACAAATCTCAAAACTCAGATATCACAGTTATGAGTACACTTTTTGATAATCCGACAGGATATGGCAGAATTATCAGAGAACAAGACAATTCTTTGCAATGTATTGTTGAAGAAAAAGATGCAAACCCTGAACAAAAAGCCGTAAAAGAGGTTAATGCAGGGATTTATTGCTTAAACTGGGGCAAAATTAAAGATGCATTCGGTCAGTTAAAAAGCAACAACGCTCAAGGTGAATACTACCTTACTGACATTATTTCATGGGGAAAATCAAAATCATTAAAAGTAAATGCCTACATTTTAGAAAACAGTGACGAAATCTATGGCATCAATTCAAGATTAAACCTTGCACAAGCCGCAAAAATGATGAACCACAGAAACCTTGAACACTATATGGTAAACGGAGTTACAATCGTTGACCCTGATTCTACTTGGATTAGCGAAGACACACAAATCGGACAAGATACAATTATTTATCCGTTCACATATATTGAAGGGAAAAATACAATCGGCAAAAGCTGTAAAATCGGACCTTGCGCACATTTAAGAGGGGGCGTTGAAGTTTGTGACAATGTAAAAGTCGGAAATTTTGTCGAAGTAAAAAAAGCAAAAATTTCTTCTAACACAAATGTCGGTCATCTGTCTTATATCGGCGATTCAGAGCTTGGCGAACACGTAAACATCGGTGCAGGTACAATCACCGCAAACTACAATCCGCTGACTAAAGAAAAAACAAAAACAATCTTGAAAGACAATGTAAAAATAGGCTCAAACACAGTGCTTGTTGCACCTGTGACAGTTGGAAAAGGTGCAAATATCGGTGCCGGAACAGTTGTAACCAAGGATATTCCTGCTTGGGCGCTTGGTATAACTCGTTCTCCGTTAAAAGTCCTTGAAAATTGGGTCAAGGAAAAGCTTTCAAAGTAAATTTTTGTTACAGAGAAAACCATCCACTAGCAAAATCAAATCTTTAGAGATTTAATATGCATGCAAGCAAAATGTAGGAGAAAAACATGCTATCAGTACAAAATTATAACTTAACAGCCAATAGAAATATGGTTTTCAAGGGTAAATCAGAGGATACAGACAACACAACTAAACCGTTCCAAACTCATGCCGGTTTAAAAACAGGTATTGTAGCCGGGACTATCGGTGGTGGAGGAGCACTTTTAGAAGGACACGCTGCAAAAACCATTAGTGAAAGACTCCAATTAGGCACACAATCAAAAGATATGAGCAATTATTTAAAATCAATGATGCTGGAAGTTGTTGAGTTTATGGGCTCAGCTAAGAAAACAGCTAAAATTATGGCTCCAGCAATCTTTGCAGCCTCAGTTGCATGCGGTGCTGCAGTTGATGCTGTAGCAAATAAAAAACATGGTCAAATTGCAGACCTAAAAGAATCAAATGATGCTAAAGAAATTCTACAAGAAGAATCTCGTGCAAACACTACAAGAAACGGTAATGTTTACTACAAATCAAATGCCGGTAAAAAATTAGGCACTTTGTTAGGTGCTATAGTCTTGCCAGTTGCAACATTAGCAACATCAAAATTGATGAAATATAATACACCAGCTAAAGTAGCAGCTATGACTGCAGGAGTTGCTGCAGCATTTGGTGCTGTTGGCGGTTTGGTATTGGGTGCAATTACTGATAAATGTTCTAACCACGCAGCAAGAAAAGCAGCAGACAAACAAGCTCAAGAAGTATAATTACAAAAACTAATTATATAAATAAAAAAACGGTTAAGTGAAATATCGCTTGACCGTTTTTTATCCCCAAAACTCAAACCTTTACATTTTGTTTTAATGTTCTATGATAAAAGTATAGAAAACAAAATAGAGAGAAAATTATGTATAATCCCAAATCACACAAAGCCGAAGAATTTATAAATCACGAGGAAGTTTTAGCCTCATTAGAATACGCAAAAAATAACAAAAATAATGTTGAGCTTATTGATAAAATTTTAGAAAAAGCAAAACTTGGCAAAGGGCTTTCTCACAGAGAGGCAGCCGTTTTACTTGATTGCGAAATTGAAGAAAAAAATCAAGAAATTTTTGAACTTGCTAAAAAAATTAAACAAGATTATTACGGAAACCGAATCGTTTTATTTGCTCCGTTATATTTATCAAACTATTGTGTAAACGGCTGTGTGTATTGCCCATACCACGCAAAAAACAAACATATTCCACGCAAAAAAATGACCCAAGATGAAATCAGAGAAGAAGTCATTGCATTACAAGATATGGGGCATAAACGCCTTGCAATTGAAACAGGTGAAGACCCTGTAAATAATCCGATTGAATATGTTTTGGAATCTCTAAAAACAATCTATTCAGTCCATCACAAAAATGGAGCTATCCGCCGAGCAAACGTAAATATTGCAGCCACAACAGTGGAGAACTACAGAAAACTAAAAGAGGCAGGTATCGGCACATATATTCTATTCCAAGAAACTTATAACAAAGAATCTTACGAAACACTTCACCCAACAGGTCCAAAACACAATTACACATACCACACAGAGGCTATGGATAGAGCAATGGAAGGCGGAATTGATGATGTCGGACTTGGGGTATTGTTTGGGCTTGAGTTGTACAGATATGAATTTAGTGCACTTTTAATGCATGCTGAACACTTAGAATCAGCATTTGGTGTAGGACCTCATACAATTTCTGTTCCGAGAATCAGACGTGCTGATGATATCGACCCATCAACATTTGACAATGGAATTGACGATGATACATTTGCCAAAATCGTTGCTTGTATCAGAATCGCAGTACCTTATACAGGTATGATTATCTCAACAAGAGAATCAAAAAAATGCAGAGAAAGAGTGCTTGAACTCGGTGTTTCTCAAATCAGCGGAGGTTCCAAAACAAGTGTAGGTGGTTATGCTCACCCTGAACAAGAATCAGAAGAAGAAACCGCACAATTTGAAGTTGAAGACAGACGTTCATTAGACCAAATCGTAAAATGGCTTATGGAACTTGGTTATGTACCTAGTTTCTGTACCGCTTGTTATAGAGAAGGCAGAGTGGGTGACAGATTTATGGAAATCTGCAAAGACCAACAAATCCACAACTTCTGCCATCCAAATGCAATTATGACTCTGAAAGAATATTTGGAAGATTACGCATCAGATGATACTAAAAAAGTTGGTGAAACTCTTATCAAAAAAGAATTAGAAACATTTGAAAACCAAAATCTTGAATGTAAAGTTGAACAAAATCTTGAAAAAATCGAACACGGCGAACGCGATTTCAGATTTTAGGTTATCTTGAGCAGCACTTCAATTTATGCTAATATACTGATATGGATTTTACAGAAAAAACATTAAACTCAAAGGTTGTTTATGACGGAAAAGTTATCACCGTCATAAAAGATGATGTCGAAGTAGCTGACGGACACAAATCGTTTAGAGAAGTGGTTTTGCATAGTGGCGGAGTTGTAATCGCGGCACTCAAAGACCCTGAAACAATTTTGCTTGTAAAACAGTATCGCTATCCGCTAAAAGAAACGATTTTGGAACTCCCTGCAGGAAAACTTGAAAGAGGGGAAGACCCTGATTTTGCGGCAAAAAGAGAGCTTGAAGAAGAAACAGGATACCGCGCAAAAAATTGGCACTCACTTGGATATATCAACACAACTCCAGGGATTTGCACCGAAAAATTATACCTATACCTTGCAACTAATTTGACTTATGTTGGCGACCACCCTGATGTTGGAGAAATTCTAAAATGCTGTGAATATAAGTTCTCTGATGTTTTAGAAATGATTTATTCAGGTAAAATTAATGACGCAAAAACAATTTGCGCACTAACACGCAGTGTAAATATTTTGGCAAAACAGATTAAAAATTAAGCTATAACGAGGATTTTTAATATGATAAAAATGATAGCAACAGATATTGACGGAACAATTTTGAAATGGGGATTGGATTTCACACCGGAACTGAGAAATTGCGTAAAAAATCTTACCTCAAACGGAATTAAAGTTGTCCTTGTTACAGGCAGAATGCATATTGCCGCCATGCCTGTTGCTCAAGAACTTGGTTTAAACACTCCGATAATTTCTTACCAAGGCGGACTGATTAAAGATATAGATGGAAAAACTTTATACCAAAACACTCTATCTCCAAAGTATGCCAAAGAGATTATAAAATGGGCGCGCGAAAACAATATCCACATAAACCTTTACCTTGATGATAAATTGTATGTCGAACATGACAACGACATCGTAAAATACTATACCGATGGGAAATTTATCGATTACACGGTTTGTTCGTTTGATGATTTGAAAATCGAAAATGTTAATAAGATTTTAGCAATTGACTTAAACGATGCGGAAAAAGTAACATCTTGGGTTGAAGAATTAAAAGCCAAATATCATGATTTATATATCGTAAAATCTACTCCTTATTTTTGCGAAATCGGCTCAGGAGAGGCAAAAAAATCTCTTGGAGTACAGTTTTTGTGCAACTTGTGGGGTATAAAAAAAGAAGAACTCTTAACAATCGGTGACCAAAACAACGATATTGACCTGATTAAAGCAGGCGGAATCGGTGTTGCAATGGGTAATGGCAGTGACGAGCTAAAAGCGTGTGCTGATTATGTGACTGATACAGTTGAGAACAACGGATTTGTAAAAGCGGTTGAAAAATTTGTGAATATCGTACCAAAAGTTTAGGACTTTGGAGCACGTTCATCCAGTTCAATTACTTCACCACCGCAAATAGGGCAAATTTTTGGATTTTTCTTTTCACGCCAAAATTGTTTGTGACATTTTGTACAGATGTATTTTTTTTGCTTCCTTAGCGCAAATAATAATAACAATGGAGCTAAAGTCTGAACAATTAATACAACTATTCCCAATATAATTAACCAAACGCCCAAGCTTGGACCTATCAGATAATAAAACGGTAAACTGTACTCATCTGTTTCATACTGCGGTTGCTCAACAGTAGTCGTAGTCTGCTGAATAGGACGTTTAACCGTAATTGTACTTATCAAATTTTCAGGAATCTCTTTCATTTTTTACTCACTATTTTTGCTAATTATAGCACATTATGCCGATATATGCTATAATAAGAAAGGTTTATTTATCAGAAAGGGAAAATATGTACAGAATCGGAATTGGTTACGATATCCACAAACTTATTGAGGGCAGAGATTTAATTATCGGTGGGATAAAAATCACTCACGAAAAAGGTTTGCTTGGGCACTCCGATGCCGATGTTTTAATCCATGCTTTGATTGATGCAATGCTTGGTGCGCTTGCACTAGATGATATCGGTACACTTTTTCCTGATACTGACCCCAAATACAAAAACATTGACAGTACAATTTTATTAAAACATGTCTATGATTTGGTAAGACAAAAAGGATATTCTATCGGTAATATCGACAGTAATATTATTGCTCAAGCACCAAAGATGATGCCATATATTCCAAAGATGAAAGAAGTTTTGTGCAAGATTTTGGAAATTCAGCCGGAAAATTTGTCTATCAAAGCTAAAACTAAAGAAAAAATGGATGCCGTCGGACAAAAACTTGCAATCGAAGCAAATGCGGTTATTTTGTTGAATAAAGAAGGATAGATTACTGGATTGTCATTCTGAACTTGATTCAGAATCTTTTCAATAATCAAAATTTATCAATAGTTGTATTTGTCAAATTATTAAATGGAAAAGACCCTGAAACAAGTTCAGGGTGACATTATCCCTTCTCCTAGGGCGAGGGAACATGCGCCATTCTTAACGCGTTAAACCATCCTTGCTTTCATCTGCGCATAGTTCGTCTGCCAAATTGCGCATGTATTCAACAATTGGAGAAATATTTTGCAACTCCTCAACATCGGTATTAAATTTGCAATAATTATCCAAAACCACACTTATATTATATATTTTTTCAGACAACGCAATATTTGTTTCAATATTCATATCTTAATTCCAATTGATTACAAATATATTATTTCTTAAAAATAATTCCATTTCAAGTGTTATTTTCTGAACCTGTCAGACAAATAACTCAAAATTGCACCACCGATTTCCTCATTTGGGTCAAAGGTTTGGTTTTGATTTGGTGGTTCAATAGAATTTTTAATAAGCATACTAACCAATGGTCCAAACGCGTCAGGCACTTGGATTTTTCGATAAATTCCAGCCAAAAATGTCTGAATATTTGGAGATTTTGTGCCATTGAACCTTGCCAAGACCGGATATAATTTGTCTATCCCTTTTGTCCCATCATTAAGCATTCTATCCATTATATACAAGGTTTCAGTCACTTGTGCCTCGTTATTTGAATGTTGTAAAATATCTGTCAAATACGGCAGGGCATTTTCTTTTTGTTTGACAAAATAATCAACTTCATTCTTGTCAAAAATGCAGTAATTTCTATCAGGTGTCGGAAGTTGCGCAGAAGTACACGCATAGTAAGGCTGTGTCATATTTTGAACAAGGTGCGGATGTTGCGGATATTGATATTGAATTGTAGAAATTTGTTGAATCATCTAAACACCGCCTTACGAATAAACATACGGAGGACCGTTTTTAACTTCAAACAAAACATTTTCCGCCATCGCCTTTAATTCTTCTTTACTTTTTTGACCGCTGTCAACTTGCTTGTAAAACTCTTCAACCAGAGGTTTTACCGCAGCATCTTTTTTAGATTTAAAGTTACGCAATTCTGTTGAAACAAGGCGATTTTGAAGTTCTAATTCAGTTTCCGCGTTTATTTTCTTGACTTGAACCTCTTTAATCGCATCCCCTGCAAGTTTACCTCCATAAGCGACAGCCGTAACGCCGGTTATACCAAGGAAAAGGTGCTTAAATTGCGGATTTGCCGTATCAAGTAACCAGTTGTAGAAAAATGCGAGATACTCATTTACAAACGAGTTGAATGCAGGTTTTGGAGTGCCATCCCCTGCGTAATTCGGATTGGCTTTTGTTGCTGATGTGCGCATATTTATCAAAATATCATCCAAGAACTTTTTCTTTTCATCCGCATCTTTCCAGTTCAAGGCATTAACCTGTTTTGTAATAAATTCCTCAGCGCCATCCGAACACTCAACCGAGCGGAACATGTGTTCCAAATTGTCTTTATCAATAATTTTTGTCTCTTCTTTTGAAGTCTTGACAAGTTCTTCAATCGCAGATTTTGTACGTTTCAAACCTTCATCAAGGTTGATTTTACTTTTAGTAAGATTTTTTAAAGACAAATAACCAAGTCCGACAATCCCTACAAATGTACCAATTCCAAGTGCGATATTTGCCCAATTTGAATTTTGCTTTTTATTTTCTTGTTTATTTGATTGGTCTTGAGAGGTAAAACTTGTCACATATTTATTTTTGCCAAAATTTGGAAGAATTTTCTCATTATCATCTTTTAAATATTTTTCAAAATCAATTGCGTATTTAGATAGCATACTGCGAATAATCTGCATTTTGCCTGCAAAAGATTCCGTCTCCACCGCAACAAGTTTTTCTTGAAGATTTTTCTGAATATCCGAGTCCTTTCGTTTTACCCAAATTTCTTTATAACCTTCTAAAAATGTTTGCCCCATAAATGCCATCGCACCAAGTGTCAAAGTTCCAATCCCAGCCAAAAAGGTCTTTTTATTCGGACTTTGCACCATTTGGTACATAACTTGAGAATATTCACTATTAATATTGACATTTCGAGTAAGCGCAGGTAACCACTTTTCTTTTGCCAAATTTTTAGCAATTTTTGCACTATGGTTTACAAAACCTGTCAATATCGCGATTGATGACATCACCCCAAGTACAATTGCACTTAACGGTAACAATTTTTTATCAACGACCTTTTTGTCAGTATACAACTGAGCTGGCATTGATATTTCATCCGATATCATATAATTACTTTTAGCTTCTGACAAACCTTCTTTCATGTTATTATTAACAACAACCCCCTCTTTTGTCGAAAGATTGTTGCGTTTTTGAGAGTTTGTCAAATTTCGCTGTTGTCTTAAATTTTCCGCATCGTTTAACGGATTAATGTGCATCCTTATCTATTTCCTTTTCTTGTTTTGTTCTTTGAAAAAGCTTGTGTATAAATGTTTTTAATTCAAAAGTTCGTTTTGCTTCTTCGATTTTTTTATCTTCATCATCTGTTTCTGTTGTGCCAAAAATGAAAAATAACGACTTCAATTTTTTCTGGGTTTCTTTCAAAAATTTAGAAACTTTTTCACCAATCGCCGCTTTTAATTCGCCATAAATCGCTGTCAATTTATCTGAAATATCCGCGAATTTTTGAGAGATAGCTTGAGCAATATTTGTAACTACATTTGGAATATTTTGAACCAAATTCAAAACGCCACCAACAATATTGGTCAATACAAAATTTACAGGTTTTGCAATCACGGCAGGCATTGTTTCTTTTATTGCGGCAGCCAAGTCCATCAATCTTTTGTGAGTATTTGAAATATTTTTCTGAAAATCCGCCAATGCTTGCAAATGACTTTGTTGCGCAGCTTGAGCTTGCGCTCTTGCATGTTTTTGCGCCCTTATCATGGCTCCGATTGCAGCACATTGATTATATGTCATTTCTCCAACATTGCGCGGAATATCACGTTTTGTTGTAGAATTTCCGCCTGCCATTCCGCTACAAATCGGACATGCCCCTTGAGGAAGTCCATGCGGACATGAACCTGTTTTGACACTATGGGTATGTACGGCAGATGAGCCTAATGACATTAAAAAATCCTCTTTTTATCGCAATATCATTGAAAGAGGACACACAAAAACCTATTACCTTACCCGTACAGCACGCAGATAATGATATTTTTGAGCATTCCGACTTTTACGGCTGCGGCGACAGTTGAAGATATTCACTTCATTTCCTCTTTGCTTTGATAGTAATTTAAGCAAGCAAACATGTCAAACCGGACGGCGCTTTTGACTAACTTTTGTTACAGGTTGAACTCTTTTATAAACTCATTTACCCATTTGATTAAATTCGGAATTTCGTAAGGCTTTGGCAAATACAAATCTGCACCTGTATTTAGTACCAATTCTTTATCATGAATAATTGATGTAACAATGATTTTTGAATTTTTGTAATTCTCTTCCTGTTTCAATTTGTAGCACAAATTCAATCCGTTTTTCTTTTCCAAATCCCCTGCATCAATAATTATCAAAGCAGGAATTTCATTTTTTTCAGGAATCTTGTATTCATTTACAACAGTTGTCTTGTAGCCTTGGAGATTCAAAATCGTGTTAAGCAAAATGCTCAAAGCTTCATCCGTTTCAAAAATAAGGATTTTGTTATTGTATTCACGTTCTTGAATTGAATCTGTTCCTGATATTTGCGGACGTTCCATCAAGTAATTTGAACGGTTCGGATTGTCTGCAAGTCGATGAATTTCAAGTAATGTATTGAGAACCTGTGCACTGTCCTTGTATTTGGTAACCTCATTTGTCACAACACTAATCGTTGAGTGGACAAAATTGGCTCTACGTCCTGCATATTCATCCCCTTGGAGAATCATATAACCTCTATCAAGGTCGTGCTCTGCATAAAACTTGCTCGCAACAGAGTCAAACGCAAAAATCAAAAATCTTGCAAGGCGTTCTGCCTTTATTGCATCTGTGATTACCAAAAAAGTATTTTCGGAAAGTTCTCCGATATAATCATTTTCATTCAATGATGCTTGGATAATTGCGCAATATGTTTGGAGCAATTTGTCAGACGCCAATTGAGTATACGCCTGTTTGTAGCTTTCAAAATTTTCAATACTTATATATAATGCTGCCCATTTTTTATCCTCCGACAACAACCTTTTTATTGCACGCATTGAGTAATTTTTGTTTGGCAACATGTGTTTTAAATCAAGATTTGATTCAAATTCTCGTCTCAAATGTGCCAACATTCTTGCTTTAAATTCTTCAGAATTTACAGGCTCAGACAAAAAATCATCTGCACCACTTTCTATAACCTTGATACGGTCGTTAAAATCAGCAGATTTTGACATTGCAACAATAATTGGGCGCATATCATAAGTCAATGCTCGAACCTGTTTGCAAAAATCAGACAAGTCATCATCAAAACTATCCGAAATTATTATCAAATCAGGTTCTTTATCCTGAATAAGTTTAATTGAAGTAATCAAATCTTTGGAAATAATTACGTCATTTGATTCAGATTCCAAAATCTTTTTATATTTTGTGGATAATTCCAACCTTTTATCAATGATTAAAGTTACTGACTGCATTTTATCCTCGCTTGTTCTTCAATTGTTCTTATCGGAAAAGATACCGTAAACGTAATTGTCGCAAGATTTGACCCATCATTTTTAGGTTTTGAGTCTACAGAAATCTTGCCATCCATTTTTTCAACCAAATTTTTTGTTATATATAAACCAAGTCCGCTACCTTGAACCTTACGCGTCAACGGATTATCTATACGCGAAAATTTCGTAAAAATTTTATCATAATCTGATGGCTCAATACCAATTCCGACATTTGAAACTTTTATTATTACAGAATTGTTAAACACGCTTGTATCAATCTTTGTGACATTGTCACCTGATGAATACTTCGCACTGTTTTCTATCAAATTAGTCATAATTTGCTGAAACTTGTCTCGGTCAACAAAAATATTCGGCAGATGATTTTCGTAGTTAAACTCAAATTTTTGGTTCGGATATTGCGATTTTACAACCGAAATTATTTGCTCAACAGGCATTTTTATATTCATTTCGTTGTAAACAATTTTATTGCCGTTTTGCAATTTTGTCACTGATAACATATTTTCAACAAGGTGAATAAGCCTGTTTGACTGCTCTTCTATTATTTTGATGAATTTCTTTTTGCTATCATCATCAAGTTTGTCCCAAGATGCCAACATAGTTTGCGAAAATCCGCGAATAGAGGTCAAAGGAGTTCGCAACTCGTGACTGACAGTTGATATAAAATCTTCGTAATTTTGTTCAATATCTTTCATACCATTATTATAGCAGGTGAAAATTTTATAAATCAAAACAGGAAAAATAAGATTGTTTAATACAATTCTTCTGCCATTTTTACAAGAAAATTTAACTGTGTTTTATCCAGTTTTTCGCACAAATACGACAACTTTTGCAGCAACTCTTTTTGAGACAATTCTTCTTCCGTGCTGAAAAATTCAAAAGCATTCGTATGCAAAACGGCGCATAACCGTTCCAACAACTCACAAGAAGGAAAACTTCTACCTGTTTCGATAAACGAAATATGCCTTGTGGCAACATTAACAAGTTCAGCCAACTGCTCTTGGGTCATTTTGTTACGTTTTCTAAGCTCTTTTAAATTTTTTGCAAAAACTTTTTTAAGCCCCATAAGCCCTCCTAGTATGATAATACGTTTTATAAACATATTTTTGTACGAAATTAAAGGTAATATTAATTTGATTAATATAGAAATATAAAGTATAATTTGTAAATAAAAGGTAAAATATGGAGAAGAAATTATGAAAAATTATATAGAAATTTTGAAATTTGTGTTTTTGAGGGTTAAAGGAGCTACGCACGTAAATTTACCACCAACCAAAGTTAAATTTGGCTTTACACTTGCTGAAGTTCTTATAACCCTTGGCATTATCGGAATCGTTGCAGCCATGACAATTCCTACCCTACTCGCCAAATTACATAACAGACACACCGAAAGCATGCTAAAAGAAGATTACTCAATTTTACAGCAAATGATGACCTCTGCAAATGATGATGGCGCAATGAGCAGTCTTGTAAAATACAATGACATGGACGAGATGAAAACATGGTTTCAAACGTATTTCTTGCCATATATAAAAGTTGCCAATGTATGCTACGATGAACAAGGATGTTGGAATAATGATGCAAAATACCTGAATGGGAACAAATTAACATCAAAAACAGGCTGCGGAAGTTTAACAATTTCTTTTCAATTATTTAATGGTAGTTATGTGTGTATGGATGACTATGACAAAACTTTGCTATCAAGCTGGTACGGTGTTAATACAAATGAATCAGGAAGTATGATATTTTTTGTTGACACAAATGGAGATAAAAATCCGAATATACTTGGCAAAGACATTTTTATCCTAGTTTTTAAACCTGAAACAGGGAAATTTGTTCCGGCAGGGAGTGACAAAACCGAAGAGGAAGTCGAACGAAATTGTTCAAAAGGCGGAGATGGCAGATGGTGTCTGGCATTAGTCAAAAATCGAGGATGGAAAGTCCCTGATATAAAGTAAAATTCGTCGGCTTGGCAAAGCCGACCTAGTTTTAGCCGGCATGTCATTCTGAAAGCTTAGAAAATTTGTGTGAAGTATGAATACATAATTTTCTTGCTATTCAGAATCTATCAATGTTGATTTTTACTTCAATTGTCACCCTGAATTTATTTCAGGGTCTCTAATATTACAAGTTTTACTTTTGA
>DHMN01000003.1:0-7880 GCA_002405805.1 Cyanobacteria bacterium UBA4641
CACTCGTTTCGCTCTAGCTCAACGGTTCGTTTTGTAAAGTTCAGGGTGACATAAACTCATTTGTTCAATTTGAGATGCCGAAACGAGTTCGGAATGACTAAAAAATACCCCATAATGACATACGATATTATTCATGCTAACATAATAGTATGTTTGGATTCATTAAAGAAAAATTTGACAACCTAAAAAATGCGGTTTCTAACACCGCGCAAAACATTGTCGGTAATGTCCTATCTAACGTAGATACAACCGATGAACAGTATTCTGAATTTGCACTGGATGATATTGAAGATACCTTGATTAGTGCGGATTTAGGGGTTAATTATGCCGCGGAATTAGTTGATAACCTTCGAGCAAAGAAAAATGCAAAACCTTCAGAACTCAAAGACTATTTGAAAGAAGAGTTTAAAAAGACATTATCTGACGCAGGTTCTACAGAGCTTAACTACAAAGACGGTGAGCTAAACATTTATTTTATTGCAGGTGTGAACGGAGCAGGCAAGACAACGCTAATTGCCAAAATGGCATATCGTTTTAAACAAGAAGGCAAAAAAGTCCTAATTGCAGCAGGGGACACTTTCCGCGCAGCAGCAGAAGAGCAATTGAACATCTGGTCAGAGCGCGCCGGTGCAGATATCGTAAGGCGTGACAAAGCCGACCCTGCATCTGTAGTCTACGAAGCTATTCAAAAGGCAAAGTCAGAAAACTATGATGTAATTTTGGTCGACACAGCAGGCAGATTGCAAAACAAATTCAACTTGATGGAAGAGTTGAAAAAAATTAAAACTGTGATAGATAAACAAGCACCGGATGCACTTAGAGAAAGTATTTTGGTAATTGATGCAAACACCGGACAAAACGGATTGCAACAAGCAAAAGTTTTTGCGCAAGCGGTAAATTTGACATCTGTGGCACTAACAAAACTTGATGGCAGTGCAAAAGGTGCAATTATTATTGCAATCGCAAAAGAAATGAATTTGCCTGTAAAACTTGTTGGAGTTGGCGAAAAGATGGAAGATTTAAAAGCTTTCGTACCGGAAGATTTTATTAATGCATTATTTGAGTAGAATTTCCAAACACTTGAAATTCTCAAAAAATATGTTATAATATAAATACTGGGAGCGGTGTTGCTGCACCGTCACCTGTTAGAGCCAATGTGGCATTCAGTTTAGCGCTGAGTGCCATTTATTATGCACAAAACTATATCTTAATAAAATTTCCGAAAATCTCATGTCCGTATTCAGATAAAATTGCCTCCGGATGGAACTGAACCCCATATATAGGCAAGGTTTCGTGCTCAATTGCCATCAGAATATTTTTGTATTTTGCGATTTCAACAAGTGGAGATTTTATCGTTGATTCATCAACTTTTAATGAATGATAGCGAGTAACTGAAAATTTTTCAGGCAGCCCTTCAAACAATTTTGAAGGCTTGATACAAGTGATTTCAGAAACTTTACCATGACAAGGCGCACTGTCTTTTTGCACCTTTGCTCCGAAAAATTGTGCAATACACTGAAAACCCAAACAAACACCAAGGATTTTTTTTGTTTCGTAAAAATTTTTAATCACATCCATACAAAATCCTGCTGTGTCAGGATTTCCTGCCCCTGGGGATATTATTATTGAATCAAATTTCAATTTTGCAAGTTCTTCAGCAGTAATTTCATCATTTTTAAATACACGAGGATTTGCTCCAAGTTCTTGAAGATATTGCACAATGTTATAAGTAAATGAATCGTAATTATCAATCAAAATCATAAAAAGACCTCTCTTGCACCACGCACAGAATTTATACAGTAAATTTTACTTGCATTAGCTAAATCCGTTTTTGTTAAAACTTTTTCTAAACACTTACCGCTATTAAGCAAAAACTGTCTGTAAATGCCGTTTAATAAACCGCAAGATAAAGGCGGAGTGTACAATTGCCCATCAAGTTCCAATACAACATTTGACCTTGAGCCCTCAGTTAATTCACCTTTTTCATTAAAAAATATTTCATCATAAATTTCCCCTTGTCTAATTTTTTCTAATGATTTAGCGTAATAGGGGCGATAAGTTGTTTTGTGTTTCAAAAACACATCCGTCGAATTTACCCTTTGAGATGAGATTACAATTTTACTTGAAGTTGAAGACTTATTTTCGCGATAAGATAGGCTAATATCTCCATTTTTAGATAATTCAATCCGATAAATTCCATCTTTGTCAAATTTTAGATTATGAATTTCTGAATTAAACTCAAAACCTAAGACTTTCGCGGAATTACGCATCCTTGAAATATGTTCTTCAAAAAACTCAGCCACGCCATTTTTCACATTCAAAGTTTCGATGAGCTTCCAATCCTTTGTATTTTGCCAAAGAAAAGATGTTTTTACAAAAGCCTCATCCCATTCATCTTTAACCTCCGAATCCCAAACTATCGCACCACCTGCACGGTATTTGTAAACACTTGAGTCTGTTGTCTTTTGTAAAATCCGAATAGGAACAGAAAATTCACAAAAATCACCATGTATCAAACCGATTGCACCGCAATAGACATCTCGTTTGCCGACTTCAACCTTATCAATAATATTCATAGTGCTGATTTTTGGAGCACCTGTGATTGAACCGCAAGGGAAAATCGACTCAAAAAGTTTATATAACGAAATATCATCGCGCAATTCAGATTCAACCTCAGAAGTCATTTGGTGAAGGGTTTTGTGTGTTTCAATTTCAAAAAGTTTCGAAACTTTGACCGAACCTGTTTTTGAAATCCTGCCTAAATCATTCCGCAACAAATCCACAATCATAACATTTTCTGCTCGATTTTTCTCATCGTTATGCAAAAACTCAATATTTTCTTTGTCTTCTAAGTCTGTTTTTCCGCGCGAAATTGTACCTTTCATCGGTTTAGTCAATACATGCCTGCCATTTTTTCTAAAAAACAATTCCGGCGAAAAAGACAAAATCGTTTCGTAATCATTTGATAAAAATGCATTATACGGAGTTTTTTGGATTTGCAAAAAATAGTGATAAATGTCTTTTGCACTGTATTCGGTATCGATACTGAAATCAAATGTGTAGTTTACCTCATAAGTATTTCCTTGAGAGATTTCGTCTTTTATTGTATCAAATCCTTTTTTATAATCATCAAAAGTGATATCAGGCTTTGGAAACAAGAATACTTCTTTTGGATTTGGTTTTGGCTCAAATTTTTCAAAATTTTCAAAAGCTTCAAAATACAATAGCGGAGTTATTGAGGTAATTTGCTTGCCCAGAAAAACATCTTTTGCCTCGTATCTGATATATCCGACAAGGAAATAATTTTCTTTTAGCGATTCAATTTTTTCAAACGCACGAACAAAACTATCACTATCAAAAGCTTTGATTACGGTTATCGGATTTTTAAAAACTTTATCAGAATATATTTGCATACATTTGATTATTCCACAAAAGATAAAATATATTAATCTTTATCACTATGTTAAAATACAGTTATGAATATTTTAGAAACAGCAACAACAAAGCAAGACAACAAAATAGAACTAATCGGCAACCCAAGCGATGATAACATACTAATTATTGGGGTATTTCATGGTGACGAACCTCAAGGAAAATATTTGATTGAAGAGTATTTGAAATCTTCAACAAACATCACCCCCACCTCGAAATCAGAGATTTCGGTCCTCCCACAAGGGGAGGACATCGCACTTACCAAAATTGCGAAAAATTTACGAAACAACATGACTAAGCAAGAAGTAATTTTATGGCAACATATCAAAAATAAACAAATACAAAATGTAAAATTCCGAAGACAACAACAAATCGGAAGATATATTTGCGATTTTGTTAGTTTTTATCCCAAAATTGTAATTGAGCTTGATGGTAGCCAACATATCACAGGAGAGCAACAGCAATCAGATATGATACGAGACAAATATTTGACATCTGAAGGGTTTAAAGTTCTTCGTTTTTGGAATAATGAAATAGATAAAAACATAAATGGAGTGATACAGGAAATTGAAAAAAGTATCACCTCATGTCCTCCCCTTACGGAAGGACCGAAATCTACGATTTCGAGGTGGGGGAACTCACTCCTTTTCATTCCTTGTCTTAACCCAGACGGAATGAGCGCAAATACCAGAGTCAACGCTAATAACGTCGATTTAAACAGAAATTTTCCAACCAAGAACTGGGGTAAAAACGAAGGCGATAACGCGACTTGCGATGATGAAACAACTGCATACTTTGGCGGAAAAAGTCCGGCAAGCGAAATTGAAACAAAATTTGTCATTGATATTATTGAAAAATATCAACCAAAGCTAATTTTGACACTCCATGCACCATACAAAGTTGTCAATTACGATGGACCTGCAAAAGAAGTTGCAGAAGAAATTTCTCAAATCATAAACTATCCGGCAGAAGGCAGTATCGGATACCCAACTCCTGGGAGCTTTGGAACTTATTGCGGAGTTGAGCGCAACATTCCGACCATTACACTGGAATTAGACGAAGAAATACAGGTTCAAGAACTTGTCGAACCTGTATTTGGAATATTTGATTTGCTTAGTTCAATTGACTGCTAAAACCTTATTCATAGTCAAAGTATAATTGATTGCCATCTTTTCCGACAAAACAATATACTTTTTCATTTGCATCATATCTGACAGCAGACAAACCTAATTTTTGTTGCAATTTTTTATCTTTTCTTACCGCCTCCAAATCAGAACGAGTAAGTGCTGCACCGTTTCTATCTTTAGCATCAGCTTTTCTCAATTTGTCAAACAATGTAAAGTTACTTGAGCCTAAATTTAGCGCACTTTCTTTTGTTGGAGCTTTTGTGTTGCCCCATCTGAACCAGTTTGTAACTTGACCGTTTTTCACAGTAGTCCGAAGTTCATATTTGTTCAAACCGCGATTACCTTTAAAGTTCTGTATTTTTACATTGCCGTCAACTCTAACTTTGAATTTGTCTGTCCTAGATTGAGCCTTATTTACAACTGTTAATTCACCGCCCATAAAATCCTCCGTTTATCTGTATGTATATACAAAGTATTTTCGCTTTCAATAATTGCTAAAAAAGTTGCGAAATATTAAGTTTCTTTCACAAATTATTTTGTGCTAATATTGTAAGCAAATACAAATATGAGGGAATTTTTATGAAACTGTTTAACTCTTACTCAAATACAATCGAAGAATTTAAGCCAATCGAAGAAAACAAAGTAAAAATGTATGTTTGCGGACCTACGGTGTACGATTATGCGCACTTGGGACATGCAAGATGCTATATTACTTGGGATGTTTTATACAGATATTTAAAATTCAAAGGGTATGATGTTACATATTGCAGAAACGTAACCGATGTCGATGACAAAATCTTGAAAAAAGCTGAAAAAGAAGGTAAAACTCCAACAGAAGTTTCTCAATACTGGTACAAACAGTTTGAAAACTCGATGAAAGCTCTTAATACTTTAAAACCAGATATTGAACCGTTCGCAACAAAAACTCTTGGCGAAATGATTGCAATGGTAAAAGTTTTGATAGAAAAAGGATATGCTTATGAGGCAAACGGCGATGTTTACTTCAGAGTGAAGAAATTTCCTAAATACGGTTATCTTTCAAAACAACCGATTGACCAACTTGAAAGCGGCGCAAGGATTGAAGTAGGCGAACAAAAAGAAGACCCGCTTGATTTTGCGTTGTGGAAAAAAGATGAAAAGTTCGGTTATAAATCACCTTGGGGCGTTGGACGTCCGGGGTGGCATATCGAATGTTCTGCAATGAGCAGAAAATATTTGGGCAAAACCATTGATATCCATGCAGGTGGAGCAGATTTAATTTTCCCTCACCACGAAAACGAAATCGCTCAATCTGAATGTGCAAACGGCTGCAAATTTGTTAATTACTGGTTGCATAACGGATTTGTTACCATTAACAAAGAAAAAATGTCAAAATCTTTGGGCAATTTCCTTACAATTGACGATATGCTAAAAAATTATGACGCAAACACGCTAAGATTGTTTATTTTGACAAACCACTACAGAATGCCTGTAGAATTTTCTGATGAGGCTTTAACTGCAGCACAAGCAGGTGCAAAACGTCTTACTAATGCAAAACAGACCCCAATTGATGAAAGCCTTGATATAACCAAAACAGAGGAATACAAAGCATTTGTAGAGGCTATGGATGAAGATTTGAATACATCAAAAGCCTTGGCTGTATTATTTGACCTTGCTACAAAAGCAAACAAAGGCGAAAAAGACGCTTACACTATTTTGTACAAATTAGGAACAACACTTGGTTTCACTTTTGAAAAAGCAGCTTTGACAGATGAGGAATTGGCAAAAGGTGTTGCAAATGTATCAAAAGCCTTAGACAAAGAATTTTCATCTATTGATGAGATTCTCGAGGTCAGAAAACAGGCTCGTGCAGAAAAAAACTGGGATATTGCCGACAAAATCAGAATTGCACTTGATGAGGCTGGTATTATTGTGAAAGATACAAAAGAAGGCACAACCCTCGAAGCAAAGTAAAAAACTAATTGTCATTCTGAAAGCTTAGAAAATTTGTATGAAGAATGAATACAAAATTTTCTTGCTATTCAGAATCTCCAACTGAACAAATAGGGCTTTAAAGCGTACTATTTGAGATTCCGAAACGAGTTCGGAATGACATAGACCTATGTGTTCATGTTGAAAGTTGATAAAGTAGGGTGGGCTAGGGAGCCCACCTTTAATAAATTCCACTACTACTTCAACTTAACAGCCTTCTTGAACCAATCAGCATCAGCCTTGACATAATGCGCACAAGCAATTCCATTCCATTTATTTGAGACCTTCAAATTGCAATATTTATCTAAATCAGAATACACAGTGCCCTCATCACCCATAGCAAGGAGTTTCCCATCCGTAAACTGGAAGGTAAACACATCAACTCCAAAGCGATTAGGACCATTTTTTACACCATTTATATCAACATGTATCCAACAATGTGAGCCATCTGAAAAATGCATTGTATCCCACTCAAAAAGGAACAATGTCCCATCAGGAAGAACATATTGAGCATCGTCCATATAATTAGCCCCAATAGTCGTCTTGCCATCATAGCTTTTGTATGCACCATTTGATTGACGGAAACAAAGCGTATCACCTTTTGGGTCATTTAAGGTTACATGTGAGCCACCACAATATGTTGTACCTTTTAAATATCTCGGGATTTTACCTAACACGCTTGTGTCAAGCGAAACATCGTCATTTTCCATCAACCTGACCATTTGATAAATCATTGAATAGGATTTGAGGTATTGTGAGCGTAAAACTCGCGCCCTATTTTGTGTAATCAAAGACGGAATAGTAATAGCTGCAACTACTCCGATTATACCAAGTGTGATTAGAACTTCTGCAAGAGTAAAGCCACATTTTGCTTTAATCTGTGACAAATCTGTGTGCGTAGCACCTTCTGCTAAAATAAATCCAAATTTCTTCTTCAACCATTGTGCACTATATTTCAATTTCATAACTTAACCATCCTATTTTATGAACTATATTACATGTTTAATATACTATCATGGATATCTACTTCCTGTCAATTTGAATAAAATATGAATTATGGCAGATATGGAAATATTACAAATAGTAGCTGATAACATCAGGATTGAGAGATTAAGAAAAAGGATTTCGCAAGAAAAACTTGCGGAGCGAGTTGGGATTTCGACAAAATATTTGAATATGATTGAAAACAAAAAAGCCAATCCGACAATTGTTGTAGTGATAAAAATCTGCCAAACACTTGATATTACGCTTGAAACAATTTTTCCGATGATTGGGTAAAATTATAAAGGTGGGCTAGTGAGCCCACCCTACTTTAACGGTCATTCCGAACTGACTAGAATATGAGTTGAG
>DHMN01000003.1:7938-29485 GCA_002405805.1 Cyanobacteria bacterium UBA4641
CTCGGTGTTTCGGAATCTCTAATCGTACGCGTTAAACTAAGACCTATTTGTTAAATTTGAGATTCTGAATAGCAAGAAAAATTTGTATTCATTCTTCATACAAATTTTCTAAACTTTCAGAATGACAATTACGTTTTTTATTATGACATTCACCATCAACCCTCAAATATTTTTGTCATATAATATTTTTATGAATAAATTTGGGATTGCGTTACTTTTAAACATATTATTACTTACCATGCCGGCAAGAGCAGCCTACTTTGGCGAAATACCAAGTACAACATTGCAAATCGCAAGAGATACGGTCATGGGCGATTATATTTCGACTCCGCCATCAAAAACAGTCAGGGTCGGAATCGGTACAAACAACTTTGCATCTTATGAGTGGACAAACGCAGCTATTTACGGAACAGGAGAATTTGAAGTCTACAACAACAAAAACTACATCGACACATATTCAAACGACAACGTAATAAAAATCTCAATGGTCGGCAAAATTTTCGTCCTGACAGATACTGATAACAACGTAATCGCAAAAGTTTCAGGTCCTATTATTTTTAAATCAGATTTTGGATTTATGGGTGTTCAAGGTTTGAAACGAGCAGGAAAGGATGCAATTTATAGAGGACAATTGGAACTTGTTCCAACAACAAAAGAAGGTAAATTCCACATTGTAAACTCTCTACCACTCGAACAATATTTAAAAGGTGTTGTGCCAAATGAAATGCCTGTATCTTTTGGGTTAGAGGCATTAAAAGCTCAGAGTGTAGCCGCAAGAAATTATGTACTATCACCTAGAGTAAAAGCCAATCCTAACTACGACGTTGTCGATTCCGTTGCAAGTCAAGTTTATTTTGGAGCAAACACGGAACGCGATTTGTCTAACCAAGCCGTAAACGAGACAACAGGAATCGTAGCCATCTACGATTGGGATTTAATCCTTGCCCAATACTCTTCAACCGCAGGAGGATACACAGAAAGCTATTCCAACGCATTTTCCGACCCATTAACAAAACAGTTTCCTGCACCACCAAAGCCTTATCTTGTCGCTCAACCTGATTACAACAATGTAGGGGCACTCAATACAGAAGAGGCAGCAGCGAAATTCTACAAATCAAAACCTAAATCTTTTGACGTAAAATCTTCATATTTCCGCTGGGAAAGAGAATGGAACGGACAAGAAATTCAAGATGCCGTACAGAATAACATTGCCGCACAAAGCGCAACAGGTTTTGTTCACCCTGCAGTCAAAAAAGGCGAAACTATCGGCATTATAAAAAAACTAAACGTAAAAAAACGCGGACTTTCAGGCAAAATAATGGACTTGGAAATCCAAACCGATAACGGTAACTATTTAGTACAAAAAGAACTTGTAATAAGAAGATTATTAACAAAAGACGGCAAAGCTTTGCCTAGCGCAAATGTCGTATTTGAACACGAATACAACGACAATGGTGATTTGATTTATATCAAAGCCTACGGTGGTGGATTTGGGCACGGTGTAGGAATGAGCCAATATGGCGCAG
The DNA here is from genome assembly GCA_002405805.1 of Cyanobacteria bacterium UBA4641. Lineage (GTDB taxonomy): Bacteria > Cyanobacteriota > Vampirovibrionia > Gastranaerophilales > Gastranaerophilaceae > Zag111. Next base: position 9,465 of record DHMN01000003.1, read on the forward strand.
GTTATATGGGCAAAGAGTTAAACAAAACTTATGATGAAATTCTGAAACACTATTATACAGGAATTTCACTTGCAACAGAGCCAGCAATTCTATCTTCTAACGGCACACAAAGTTCGCTGACCCAAAACTTTTATGCAAAAGATGGCAGAGCAGTTCTTGTAGTAGACAACAAATACAAAGTAAATTATATTGACGCAACAATAAATAATGTTGATGAGAAAATAGATTTTGACACAACAAAAAGATATAACACAATAGACTTGTCAAAATACTTAAATAGAGGAATGAATTGTGTTAAATTCCATTACCCTGAAAAACAAGGGGCAAATAAAGCAGTAAGATTATATATAGAATTGGTTGGAAAAGATGACAGAATCAACGATTAAAGAAAATAAAGCTCCAAGTGTTCTAAAAGCAGCTTGGCTAATCGCAGTAGTAACAATTGTAAGTAAATTAATAGGATTTGTCAGAGATATAATTATCGCAAACTACTATGGCGCATCTCTTGTATCAGATGCTTATTATTACGCATATCAAATTCCATCACTTTCACTGATTTTGTTGGGCGGAGTAGGGGGACCCTTCCACAGTGCAACTGTTGCAATATTTTCAAAACTGATTCCAAACTTGAACGAAAAACCGACAGAAGAAGTAAACAAATTGTATTCAACATTTATGAATGCAACAATTATATTCTTCCTGATTTTGTCGGCAATAATATTTTTATTCCCTAAGCAGATTATGGGATTGATTATCTCAGGCGGTTCTGCAGAGATGGTAAACCTTGCAGCAACTCATTTAAAAATCATGACACCATTGCTTGTTATAGGCGGAATTGTCGGAATTTATTATGGAATTTTAATTATTTATCGTCAATTTATGCTGCCGAATTTGTCTCCGATAATCATGAGTTTGGCAATTATTGGAGTCGTAATTGCCGTACCGAATGACCAAAAAGGTTATGCCCTCGCGTGGGCAACGACCATCGGTGCGATTTTGCAATTGATTATCCAATATCCTAATATAAGAAAACTCGGATACAGGTTAAAACCGAATTTTGAATTTACGAACAATCCGCATTTTAAAGAGATTTGCGAACTTTTATTTCCTGCAGTATTGAGTTCAACCGTCGGACAAATTCACATCTATGTTGATATGTTTTTCACATCATCTATTTCAGAAGGCGCATGGACTGCTGTAGGATACGCAAACAGAGTTTTTCAATTTCCTGTAGGCATACTTGTTACAGCATTTTTGGTACCGTTATTCCCAATTTTTGCAAAACTTGTTGCCGATAAAGATTATGCAGGAATAAGAAATTACTTTAATAAAGGTGTAGGTGTCCTATTTTTCGGTGCAATTCCGATTATCATAGGAATTTTAGTTGTTGGAATGGACGCTGTACGTTTGGTATTTGAACACGGTGTATTTGACCAAAATGCAACATTTATGGTTACAGAGGCACTTTGGTTCTTGTCTGTATCTATTATTCCGTACGTATTTAGAGATTCAATCACAAGAGTTTATTATTCATTTAACGATTCTGCAACACCGTTTATCGTTGCGTTTTCATCAATCGTATTGAAATTATTACTAAACTGGATATTGATTTCAAAAATGGGTTTTGGTATCGGCGGAATCACTCTATCTACATCACTTGTAACCTTATTTAACGGAGCAATACTTGGAATTTTAATCACAAAGAAAATGAAAATGGATTATAAATCTTTGTTCACAAACTTGTTAAAAATGACAATTGCAGGTATTATAACACTTGGAGTTTGTTACTTATGTGCACTTGAATTTGACAAATTTGTACACTTGGCAAAAATTCCGTTTGAAATTACTAAAATAAGTTTAATAGCAATTATCTGCTTGGTTGTTTATATTCCGCTTAATTTATTATTCAAAATGGAATATGCAGGCGAGTTGTTTAATAGATTGTCAGCAAAACTGTTAAGAAAATAAGGTAATTTAAAAATCAAATAAGAAGAGTTAAGGTTACAATATGAGATTACAGATAGGTCCAAATATTGATAACGGCAGGGTCAGACTGGATTTTAGGAAAAGTCCCGATAGACCTCAAAACACACCAAGTTACGAAATTGAGCAGACAAAAGCGGATGAATTTGTAAAAAAATATAATTCGCAAGAAAAAAAGCTGTTCAATATGACTATGATTTTTGTTGCAGCATTTTCTATGCTCGGTTGGATAACCAGCATATATAAACGCTCAATTCTCTGGGGAGTTTTAGGAATTCCAGGGGGAGTAATTGCAGGACTTGGCGTTGGTGCAATGATATCATCCAATAAGAAAAACAATCTTATGGATAAATACAACGTAAAAGAAGTCACTAAAAATTAGCAATAGTAGGAAGTATGAATGAACAATAATTTCAAACCCAACACAGACGAACGTCCGATAATGATAGTAATAGGGATAATTACGCTATATATCCTTATTGCAGGGTTTATTTCATACCTGTATTGCTTGCACCGCATCCATTTTACCCCTGCTATTATTTCAATCGGAATTTTCACAGCAATTTATTTACCAAGGTTGCTAATTATAAACAAGCTCAAAAACAAAGATTCTATAAAAATCAACGAAGACTCAATTACAATCAACAATCAAACCGTTTTGTTTGACCAAATCAAGGATTTTAGGGTTCAAAAAAAGAAACCTCAAGTTGTGTTTTTTATGAATAACAGCATGGTGGTATTTCAGGAGGCTGAATTTCACCTCTTGCTAAATAACAATTCCCAAATTGATTTCACTGCAATAGGAACAGAAAAAATAAATCTGTTGATAGAATTTCTCAAAACCTTAAAAGGTTACTAATATCTGTATCTAAATTAACGGCAAGATTCAAAATTTTTAAAATCGACATATTTTCCTGACCGCGTTCAATTCGGCTCAGGTACTCGCGCGTTACCCCAAGTTTTTCGGCAAAAGATTCTTGCGTGTACCCACATCGTACGCGCTCAGCTTTGATATTTCTGCCCAGTTGTTCTAACAATTTTTTGCCATCAATCATACAATACAATTTTACTATATTGACATTTTATTTGTGGTAACTTATCATGTCTCATGATGAATACTTATAAGTTTTAGTTAGGAGATAAATATGAGTAGAAAAATAAAGAAGGGGTTCGGTTTTACATTAGCAGAAGGTGCTACGCACGTAAATTTGCTACCAACCAAGGCGAAATTTGGCTTTACACTTGCTGAAGTTTTAATCACACTTGGCATAATTGGTGTAGTTGCAGCGATTACAATTCCTGCACTTATAAATAATTACAAAGCAGCAAGACTGAAATCGCAATTTTTAAAATCTTATTCCACAATCCAACAAGTGTTTAAAAGGATGCAAGATGATGAAATTTCAACAGACCCTAAATCATACAAAGAAGGGAAAACATATTATAAAATTTTTGCAAACTACTTAGCCGGAGCAACAGTATGCGATATTGGAACGACAAAATCATTATGTTATAACACTGGTAGGGACAAAATTTTGTACAAAGGAATAAATTGGTGGTACTTAGATGATGGGCAAATAGTATTGCCTGATGGAACTCTATTGATGTTTGAAAATATGCAAGGCAGTACAAACGTTATGGTTACAGTCGACCTGAATGGTATCAAAAATCCACCTAACATGGAAGGTTTTGACACATTTACTTTCCAATTAGTAAACGATGAATTACACACAATGGGCGATATCGGAACAAATTATGTAGGAGAAGAATATTGTGATTTTGACAAGATTATAAATCAAGCAGATGCAAACCTAAACGACCATGCTCCGGCGTTATATGGTATAGCTTGCGCTCATTATGCTAAAGTCGATGCAGATTATTTTAAAAAGATTGTCAAAAAGAAGTAATTTTGTCGGCTTGGTAAAGCAACCCTACTGAGTATCAGTTTAACATATAGGTCTAGGAGTCACCCTGAACTTGTTTCAGGGTGACACAAAACATCCTCGCCCCTTGTGGGAGAGGAATGAGGAGAGGGGGTCAAAGACATACAAATGCACGTTGTATTGTCCGAACCCTCACTCGAAATTGTAATTTTTCGAGTACCTCTCAAAAACAATTTCGTTCTCTCCCAATCGGAGAGACAAAATAACAAATAGAAATTTTATAAATCATTCTGAACGGCAAAAGAAACATTGTCATGCTGAATTTATTTCAGAATCTTTTCCAATTAATAATTTATCAAATGTTGTAAGTGATAAATTCTGATTATTGAAAGGATGCTGAAACAAGTTCAGCATGACATAGACCTTTTTGTGCTATTAGAGACCCTGAAACGAGTTCAGGGTGACAGTTAAGTTTTATATACAACCGAGTCCGAGTATATTTACCCCTACCCCTAGCCTTTGTTCAAATTATCAATTTCTGCATTAAGAGTTTTTATCTGCACTTCAAGCTTTGTGCGTTCGTCAATCACTGTATTGAAAGCTTTTTCCAATGTCTTAATCTTTGCTTCCAAAACCTCAACCCTTGACGCATTATCCATGCCTGAAATCGAAGTTTTTTCCAATTCTCTTTGGTAAGCCTTCACTTTTTCTTTCTGTGCAGACAAAAACATATAAACCGTTCCGGCACCAACAAATATTCCTGATATCAAAATCAAAACCGTGTATGTAGAAAGTCTGACAGCTTTTGCCAAATATTGACCGTTAGCCACCAAACCATCTCTATGAATATCCATGCCGGACAGAACATTTATCAATGCGTAATTATTGAAATTTACCATCGCCAAATAAATTACGCACAAAAGTAATACAATACTCAAACCTAAATATATTTTTTTCATGTTAAACTCTCCTGTTTCTAAAGTACGTCAGCACTTTGGATAATTCCTCATCCGGTTGAATTTCAAGTTCAATTATCTCTGCTGAAAAAGGTTTTGCAAATTTCAGATAAAACGACTGCAAAACTTGTTCTTGAGTCTTGATTTTGCCCTGCCCTGCCCCATACAAAGTATCATTAAATACAGGGTAATGTCTGTAACTTGTATGAACACGGATTTGATGAGTTCGACCTGTTATTAGAGTCAACTCAACGTAAGTCGCCTCCTTGAACCGCTCAAGAACTTTCAAAATCGTTGTACTCGGTTTGCCATCAGGTGTAACAGCCATTTTGTGCGGTTGAGTTTTGTGTCTGCCGATTGGTTCATTTATTACATCCTCATCAAGCGGATAATCACCTTTCAAAACCGCATGGTATTTTTTTGTCATATCGTGATTTTTTATCAAATTAGCAAGATACTCATGCGTTTTGTTATTTTTTGCAATCATCAATAGCCCAGAAGTATTTCTATCCAATCTATGTACAATTCCGCGACGAAACTCGCCATTCAAATCCGACAAACCTTCAGCTCCGTATTTATATAACAAAGCATTGACCAAAGTTCCGGAGGTTTCTAATGGGGTTGGATGAGTCAACATGCCTGACGGTTTATTCACAACAGCCATATTTTCATCTTCCCAAACAATCTCTATTGGAATATTTTCTGGCTCAATATTTAAGCTTTTTTCTTCTATCAGATTTTCAAATTCGACATTGTCACCTTCTTTTAGAACATAAGAAGGCTTTTTTATTTGATTATTTACAAGAACTTTGCCTGATTTTATTGCATTTTGAATTTTTGAACGCGAAATACCTTCATACAAATCAGACAAATAAACATCCAATCTGGTATTATCGGTATTTTCATCAATCGTCAAAAGCATAAACTATCTTCCCTTGTAAAAAAGTAAAATTCCGACAAGTGCAATTACACCAAGTGTAATAAAGATATCTGCAACATTAAATACCGGAAAATTTACAAAATTCAACTGAATATAATCTCTCACATATCCAAGAACAATTCGTTCATGACAGTTGCTCATAATTCCTGAACAAAGAAGTGCGATGAATGAAATTGAAATAAAATGGATGTTTTTTATATGGTGATGAACATACATAAACAAAAGGGTAACCGCAACAATTGACACGATTATTAAAAATTCTCTTGCATTTTGCAACAAACTAAACGCTGCACCTGTATTTTTCAGGTAATGCAAATTGAATACCGCATTTGAATAGTGATGACCTGATGTCAAATTATCTACAATTAACTTTGATGAAAACAAAGCCAAAAACAGCCAAAATGCAAAACATGCTATAAAAAATAAATATTTTCCTATTGATTTATCCATCTTAATCCTCTAATTTGATAAAATTATTTTTCGGCACAACATTAACACGTTTCATCACACATGCCAAACCTGCCATATAAACTCTGAAATTATCCCCACCGACATTATTTACTTTTGAAATAGCAAGTGATGCGATAGCATATTCATTGATATTGTCGGGATTTGCCTTGATTAAACGTTCCAAGAACTGAGATTTTGGCAAAGCTCTCAATTCACTTTGCGGAGTTTTTGAAGGGAATGTCACAGGGTCATGGTCAATTGAACCTACGATAAACGTATTTGGAGTGGCATCAACTTTTAACGACACGGTATAAGTATCCCCTGCGCCAACTTGTTCAGGAGCTTGCAACTCGATATTCATAAATCTTGCCTCGCCATACAGCAAAGAAGATTCATCTGACAAAGAAGTTTCACCTGAAATATACCAAACACCATTAATTTTAATTAGTTGATAAATTCCTTTTGATTTTGAATGAATTTCTCCTGAAATCGGAATAGTATCAATTGTTTCCGTGATAGTGCCTGATGCAATTTCATCCACATAAACACTGGCATGGTCTCCATTGACATTGATAGACAAAATCTTTGTATTGTATGTCAAATCATCACAAGCTTTCCAAGTAGATTCAATACTTTTGAAATACGATTTTTTGTCAAATCCGTCATTATTCATATAGTTATCAGCATAGAAATGTTCTAAAGCCTTGACATCATGCTTGTTTGCAGCAAGTTCATGCGTTGTAAAAAGTTCTTTTATCAGTTTGATATCTTGTTTAATTTCTTTTTTCTGCTCAGCTCTATAAGTTCTGTTTGACACCAAAGCCGCGTCAGCAGACAAGTTTACAGAGGGCAAAATCAAAGATAATAACAGTAATGTAAATAATATTTTTTTCATATCAATAGTATAGTGTAAAATCCAAAAAAGTTTAATAGTATAAATAATGGAGATTAATTTCTGCTCCCACGAAATGTTCCCTCGCCCCTTGTGGGACACTAGCCGAACCAACGAGCACCGCGAGTTGTGTGAGACTGCGTGCCATATGGCTGATGGCAGGGTGAATGTCCTCCACTGGTGGGAGGACCGAAATCTTTAATTTCGAGGTGGGGGATTATGACCTATTTGTTGTGGATTACCACGTCACTTCGTATTAACCAATAACACATTTGCAAGTAAACTTTCCTCGTAATGACAATTATTTTATTTTGTACAATTAGAGATTCTGAATAGTAAGAAAAATTTAGACTCATTTCATTCGCCTAATTTTTCTAAGCTTTCAGAATGACATAGACTTAAATTGTTTTATTAGAGACCATGAAACTAGTTCAGGGTGACATAGTTCTATGCGATAAAAACCCATTATTTGTAGGCTAACCAGCCCACAAAGATACCCCTTTCCCCCACCCTCCGTTACATATCTTAAAACAATGTTATGATTAATTAAAAAATGGGTATATGTAAGGTATAGCTAAATCAAAATTTCGGTGGAGGATATTACATAATGGAAGCAGCTTTAAGACAAAATATTTCATTTGACATAATCAGCAAAATTAAAACAATGAGCGACTCTTTCAAGATTTCTAAAATTGAAGAAATGCTCTCCGATTGCTTAGATAAAATGCCGAACGAAACTCCAATAAACTACATCGGCGAGCTTAACAAAAATGACATTATGCACTAAGTTAATAGTGTAAACAAATATTTTTAAAAATTTGCCAAAAACAAGAATGTTCGTGCTATCATAATACTGTTATAGTAAAGGAAGAAAAAATGAGTTTAACAGTATATTTAGGGATAGACGTAGGTTCAGTTACAACAAAATTAGCTCTTGTTGATGAGACAGGCAAATATGTTGATAGCGTAATGCTTAAAACTGCAGGCAAACCTGTTATGGCAGTTCAAACAGGTTTGAACAGATTATACGAAAAAAGAATTACGGAATACGATGTAAAAGGCGTTGGTACAACCGGTTCAGGACGTGCACTTGCAGGTTCTTTAGTTGGTGCTGATGTTGTTAAAAACGAAATCACAGCCCATGCCGTTGCTGCAAGTACAAACATTCCGGGAGTTCAAACAATTCTTGAAATCGGCGGACAAGACAGTAAAATTATCATCTTGCGTGATGGTATCGTTACAGACTTTGCTATGAATACCGTTTGTGCAGCAGGTACAGGAAGTTTCTTAGACCACCAAGCACAAAGATTAAATGTTCCGATTGAAGAATTTGGTGAAACTGCACTTCGCTCTACTAACCCTGCAAGAATCGCAGGAAGATGCGGTGTATTTGCAGAAAGTGACCTTATCCACAAACAACAATTAGGCTACCCTGTAGAAGATTTGTTATACGGTCTTTGCCAAGCTTTGGTTAGAAACTATTTAAGTAACTTGGCTTTGGGTAAAGAACTTTTACCGACAGTATCCTTCCAAGGTGGTGTAGCAACAAATACAGGCATGGTTAAAGCTTTTGAAGAAGCTTTGAACACAAAAATCGTTGTTCCTGAAAACCACCAAACAATGGGGGCAATCGGTGCAGCATTACTTGCAATGGAAAATCACCAATACACCGAAACTCCAACAAAATTCAAAGGTTGGAATGTTGCTGAAATGCACTTCTCATCTATTACTTGCGGATGTACAGGATGTTCTAACAACTGTGAAGTCATTACAATTGTTGAAGGTGTAAATGAAGTTCAACACGTTGAAAAAATTAAAGACGTCAAAGGTAACATTATCGCTCGTTGGGGCGGAACTTGCGGACGTTGGGATATCAGTTAATTAGGATTATAAAATATAATGCAAAATTTTGGGCAAAATACTCAAAGAACTTCAATATTGAAGGAATTGTCCGGCGGTAATGTCGAACTCGGAGAGGCTTTTGCCCTTATTATTAACGACATGGTTGTTCAAAGCGGAATAACAAACCCAAAAGCCGAACAATTTGACGTTGTTCCTGATTCGTGGAGAACACTCGCATCAAAGCCAAATAAAACACCTGATGAGATAAAAGAATTAGATACAACATTTAAAGAAGAGATTCAATCACTTGCAGAATCATACTTGCTATTTATGGCAAGAGAAACTCGCAACCTCACAGGTAAACTTGATTACATGCAATATGAAAAATATATGCTAAAATACAGATTTGGCAGATATGATGTTATGAACAAACCAGAATATCTGACTAAAATCAAAATTCAGATAAAAAATGCATTCAAAAAAATATCAGCGCATGGCGAACCTACAGGGGACAATTTGATTGACAAATACGATATGGCAGCTTTTATTTATGCAATTTCAACAAAATCAAGACGTGGAGCAAATAACGAATTTTTAGGGTTTGAAATCAACGGAATAATCAAACCTGAAGAATATGCTGTTAATGAAAACAACTTATTCCAAGAAGAAGATAACTTATTCTCTTTGAAATTGCGTCTTGCGTTCAAAATGTTAAATAACAAAATGTAGGAGTTTTGAAAATGAAAAAACTTGTATTATCTTTATTTATATTATCTGTAATGTTATTACCTCAACAGACAAGAGCTATTGAAAACATCACAAGTCTTGACGATGCTGAGCAACAAGTTAGCGCAATATCTGAAACATCTGAAACAAAACCTATTCAGGCAGAAGTTTCCTTTGATTGGCTTGATATTTCGCAAACTCAAAGAGATTCAAATATTGAATATTACAAAAAACTTCTATTTGACGAAAATTCAAGCAATATTTATTTTTCAAAAGACGAATTTAAAACTCAATTTGCAAAATATTTCAAAGACAGAGATTTTAAACATCACTATTTCTTAACTAATAATGGGGTTACTGAAGATGAAGATGCAAAATATTGTGCATTTTATTTCAAAAAAAACACCCTTGTTATGTATGCAATCCAGTACAAAAACAATCCGACAAACGCGTTTTATTATAGTGCTTACGGCAAATTATATTACACCGATGTAATGTCAAAAGAATATCCGAATTTTCCTTACACATCTATGCAATATGACAGAAAAGGTCAATTGAAAAGTGCAATTTATTTTGCCTCAAAAGATTTGCAATATATGTACGGACCTGAAAAAGAATTTCAAGGCATTTGGTACAAAGACAAAATGTATGACAAAAACGGCAAACAAACAATCACTCGTACCAACTGGTAGAAACTCCGTCACAATAGTATAAATATCACATTTTATTTTTACAACTTGGCATGTTTAAGATATAATTTTCTTATAAAAAGTAGTATTAAAAGAAGGAAATTACAGATTATGCTAGGCGGAAATGAAATTAGAAAATTATATTTAGACTATTTTAAAAATAAACGTCAACATACAGTTGTAGAAAGTTCAAGTCTTGTACCTGACAACCCTACCGTATTATTGACCACAGCAGGCATGTTGCAATTCTTGCCAATATTTTTGGGAATTACACCTTGTCCTTATGAACCTGCAAGAGCAACATCTTGCCAAAAATGCGCAAGAGCAGGCGGAAAAGATTCAGATATCGAAAACGTAGGTAGAACACCACGCCACCACACATTCTTTGAAATGTTAGGGAACTTCTCTTTTGGCGATTACTACAAAAAAGAAATTATTCCTTGGGCTTGGGAATTTGTAACCGAAGTTTTGAAATTAGACAAAGACAGACTTTGGATTACAATCTACGAAACAGATGATGAAGCGTTCAACATTTGGAGAAGTGTAGGAGTTCCGGCAGAAAGAATTAAACGTAAAGGTAAAAAAGACAACTTCTGGGGACCTCCGGGAGCATCAGGTTCTTGCGGACCATGTTCAGAAATTCACTACGATTTGGGCGAACAATACAAATGTGACGACCCTAATTGCGGTATCGACACTTGCGAATGTGACAGATGGGTTGAAATTTGGAACCTTGTATTTACAGAATTGTACCAAGATGAAGAAGGTAATCAATCTCCTCTAGGTAAGAAAAACGTTGATACAGGCATGGGCTTAGAGCGTATTGCTATGGTATGCCAAGGAGTTGCATCAACTTTTGAAACAGATTTATTAAAACCGATTATGGACAAAGTTTCAGAAATGAGCGGAGTGCCTTACAAAAAATCTGAAAAAACAGATGTTTCTCTAAGAATTATCACAGACCACGCAAGATGCGTATCATTCTTGATTTCTGACGGTGTTATTCCAGGAAATGAAGGAAGAAGTTATGTTTTGCGTATGATTTTGAGACGTGCATTGCGCCACGGCAAAATTTTGGGAATGGAATTACCGTTCTTGTACAAATTGGTTGACGTAATTGTTGAAAACTATGGCGAAGCATACCCTGATTTGGTTAAAAACAAACAAAAAATCATCGATACAATTAAAAAAGAAGAAGAACGTTTTGCAAAAACTCTTGACAGAGGCTACAAAATGCTTGATGAATTTATCGATGCGAAAAAAGACATTGATGGCGAAAGTGCATTCAAGCTTTACGATACTTTCGGCTTCCCATTTGAATTAACAAAAGAAATCGCAGAAGAAAACGGCTTGAAAATCGATGAAGCAGGCTTTAAAGCAGCAATGCAAGAACAAAAAGAACGCGCAAAAGCTGCAACTGCAAAAATCAGTGTAACAGGCGATATGAAATATGCTAAAATCGAAAAAGAAGTTGGCTCAACTGAATTTATCGGTTATTGCGAAAATGAATGTTCAGATGCTAAAATTTTGGCTCAAGTAGAAGGCGAAGGATATGTTGATATCGTATTAAACAAAACTCCATTCTACGCAGAATGTGGTGGTCAGGTTGGTGATAGTGGCTACTTAGAAAGTGCAAACCTAAAAGCCGAAGTTTTAACAACTTTCAAAGTAAATGACTTATACGTTCACAGATGTAATGTTCTAAACGGAGAAGTTACAATCGGAGATGTTGTAAAAGCATCAATTGATGTTCCAAGAAGAGAAGAAATCAGACTTCACCACACATCTGCTCACTTACTTCAAGCAGCACTTGTTAAAGTTCTTGGTTCAGAAGTAAAACAAGCAGGTTCTTATGTTGAAGAAAACCGTATGAGATTTGACTTTACATTCTCAAGAGCAATGAAACCTGAAGAAATCGTAAAAACAGAAAACTTGATGAACAAATGGATTGGTGAAGGCTACAAAGTTGACACAAAAGTTATGGGCATCAAAGAGGCTGAAATGACAGGTGCAACTGCTCTATTTGGCGAAAAATACGGCGACACTGTTAGAGTTGTTTCCATCCAAAAAGAAACTCCAAACGGTATTGATTGCATTTCAAAAGAATTTTGTGCAGGTACTCACGCTCGTCAATTAATTGACCTAAGACTTGCTAAAATCATTTCAGAAAGTGCAATTGCAGCAGGCACAAGACGTATTGAGGTTGTTGTATCAAAAGCAGCAATCGAATACTTAAATGCAAAATCAACAGAAATCGACAAACTTTCTACAAAATTCAAATCTCACTTTGATGAAGTTGTTGAACGTGTTGAAAAACTTTCTGATGAAAACAGAGAACTTCAAAAACATGTTGAAAAACTTGAAGAAGAAAATGCAAGAAACAAATTTGCATCATTCATTTCAAGAGCTCAAGATATTGAAGGCGGCAAGTTGTTCATTTCTAAAGTTGAAGGGCTTAAACCAATCGGTATTAAAATCGGTTTGGAATATTTGTCTAACAAACTTGGAAACAGCGTAATTATTCTTGCAGGCGAAACAACCGTTGCAGTTAAAGTTTCTGACAACTTTGTTAAACTCGGTATCAATGCCGGTAAACTTGTTGGCGAAATTGCAAGAGCTACAGGCGCAAACGGCGGTGGTCGTCCAAACTTTGCTCAAGGTGGTGTAAAAGACGCATCTAAGTTAGATGAAATTTTGACAAAAATTGAAGAAGAAATCAAATCTGTCAAAGCTTAAAATTTGAAAAAAAATTCTATAAATGCCCCGCAAAAAATATTTTGTGGGGTTTTTATATAAAAAAGTAGAAGGAGAATATATATGGCATTTAAAGTAAACAGTTTAAACCCATTTGATAAAGGATTTTTCGGAAAAACAATGCAAGCTTATGCAAAAGAATACAAAGGAAAAGTGCTAACACCATCTAAGCTTGAACAATCAAGTATTGATGATTTAAACAAATACTTTTCAAAGAAAATGATTACGGAAAGATTGGAAAAATCTCCAACAACAGATGTTTTCAAGGCGGAAACACCTATTGAACCGGACTTTAGTTTTCCAAATCTTATTCAATAGATATTCAATTAAAATAAGCTAAAAAAGGTCAGGATTTTGAATAACCCTGACCTTTTTAATGCCTTTATCTTTTAAGCTAATGCCAATTTATCTAACTTAACCTTGTAAAAATCGACATTTATATTCAATCTCACACCGATTTCAAGCAACAATTTCACAAACTTGATATCTTTGTCTTTTGGAGATTCCATATTATTTGCAATAATATCACCGATTCTATGATAAATCTTGTTATAATAAATATTTTGAGCCTCAGAAATATCAATTTGCAGGTCTAATTTTTCAATTATGTCAAACAAATCAACAATCGCATCTGCCTGTTGGATTTCAAAACTCTTAGTCAAGCGATTCAAATTCATAATAATTTTCTTGGCAAAGCTGTTATTTGACGGAGTTTTGTCAATTTCAATATTCATTTTTTTAGATTCAAAATTGATATCCATAATTTGTTGAATAATTGAACGGTCAACAAAACCATCGCTATGAGCTAACAAGTCATTATACTTATGGCTCAATGCATAACCTGCTGAAATTTTAAACTCGGTTGGAATTTCCAAACCTAAACTTTGCATGTGATAAATTGAACCCTTACCTTGGTCATACATATCTTTATATGTATCGGCAAATTTTTCCATTTGGTCTTTCAATAAGATTTGAAGAATTTTCTTTCTTTCTTCAATAAAGATATCCTTCAATGTGAAATATTCTTTACCGAATTTTTCGTCCAAAGCTCTGATAATTTCAGTGAACGGCTTTAACATAAATGTTTTTATCAAAGATTGTTTCAAATTTTGGTATTCTTCATTACTTGAAAATTCTTTGATTGCACAATGGAAATCACCATCGGAATACTGCATCAGGGCGAACATCAAGTCTACTCTTTGCAAGGTAACTTTTGAACGGATTTCGATATGACCGATTACAAAATTTGAATTACTTTTTTCAACTCTTTGATAATCATCCTGTTTTACGGTGTAGCAATAAACCTCTTCCTCTTCTTCAAAATCTTGATACAAAGAAGATATTGCCCACAAACAAGCAATCTGTTTTGCAGTAACAACAGAAGGTCTTACAAATCGTTCATAAATATCACGACCTGTACCATACTCTTGAATATTACTTTTTGCTTGAGCCAATATTTCCAAGAAATGATCTTCAAAATCTTCATTACTAAATCGAGCGGCCAATTGCATAGCACGCGCAGCATATTTCATAATCTGAACAGTTTCAATACCAGAAATTTCAGAGAAAAACCAACCGCAACTTGTGTACATCAACAAGGCTTGACGTTGAATTTCCAACAATTCCATACCGCGGATTCTGTCTTCTTCTGACAAATCAGCTTTAAAATGCTCTTTTTGGAACTTTTTAATATTTGAATAACTTCTATCAAGTATAACTTCAATATACTGATTACGAACTTCCCAAACATCTTTGTTATAATATTTTGCACCTTCACGCTCAAAAATCTCTGCAAAATGGTCTCTCAAATAGTCTAGCGCATTTCTCAACGGCTCTCTCCATTTTTGATTCCACCCCGGATGACCGCCTGTAGAACAACCGCAATCTTCTTTCCATCTGCCAACACCATGGAAACAGCTCCAAGAAGATGCTTGTTTAATATCAACCTCATAATCACTTCTGTATTTTGCCAAATATTCAGCGTAATTTGTGATTTTGAAACCTTCATCTTCGGCTTTGATTTTCAACACATAAGAAAGTGCCATATCACCAAATTTTGTATGGTGACCATAACTTTCACCATCTGTTGCAATATTTATCAATTGAGGATAGTCTCTGAGTTCAGACACCCCTTCTTTTAAACGTTTGATAAACTTGTTACCATCGGTTAATAATTCATCAAAAGCGACAGAACGAGAAATTGCCCCATCATAGAAGAACAAATCAATTGATTTTTTAGGGTCACTTTTGATTGTGTATTTGTAAGACCTTGCAGGGTCGATATTGCCCCAGCTTACATCTTGCCAATTTTTGTCAGAAGATTTCTTCATCTTCAAAGCCTGATATGGAGACAATACCGTAAATTTGATTCCGCTATCAACCAAAACATTAAGAGTTGCATCATCAACAGCAGTTTCTGCAAGCCAAATCCCTTCAGGTTTTCTGCCAAAACGATATTCAAAATCACGAATACCCCATTTTACTTGCGTTTCTTTGTCTCGGTTATTTGCAAGTGGCATAATTATGTGATTATAAACCTGCGCCATTGCATTACCATGACCATCGTGTTGTGAAATACTTTCAATATCAGCTTTGATAATTCTTTCATAAGTCAAAGGGGCATAAGTTTCTAACCAAGAAAGCAGAGTCGGTCCAAAGTTAAAACTCATATATTCATAGTTATTAACAATGTCCAAAATTCGATTACGGTTGTCAACAATACGAGAAACTGAATTCGGATTGTAACACTCTTTGCAAATCCTTTCATTCCAATCGTGATAAGGAAGTGCACTGTCTTGCAATTCAATAGCCTCCAACCACGGATTTTCTCTCGGTGGTTGATAGAAGTGTCCATGAATAGTTAAAAATTTCTCATTTTTTGCCGTTTTTGTATTGTCGTTTGCCATAATCTTGTCCATACCTTATTTAATAAAAACCTTACTTTTTAACATCTTTTTTAACTTTGTTAATTACTTCAAAAGTATCAACATCCATCCAAGGGTCACCTAATGCTGTTGAAAATACTCTGCCTGAAAATCTGACTTCATCACCTGCATTCAAGTCAATGTGTTTTTCAGCAACTTCTTTTTTCAAAAAGATTTTCAATTCAGACAACGGAATGTCGTGGTCTTTTACATCAGGTCTTTGGATTAAAAAAGAAATGTATTTGTCGTGTTCTCTCATTGCGGGCTTGTAATCCAAACCCAATGCTGAAAACTTGTCAAATTTGCCTGTAATTCTGATATTACGGTTAAGATATTTGTAAGGATTAGAAATCAATTCTAAAGGATTGACATCTCTATACTGAGCTTGCGGCATAGCAGGAGCTGAAACTACAGGTGCTGCAACCGTAGAATTTGTAACATTCAATGAGTTTGAACCGATGCCAATACCCATTGCTACCAATAATCCTAATGAAATTATATAAAATTTTCTCATCGCGACCTCTTATTTAAACTTATTAACACTTAGATTTTAGCACACTTTTCAAATAAAATAAACTGTACAAAGTAATAATTTGGCTTTACAAATTTACAAAAGACAAAACATGCTCTACTATTAAATAATCAAGGGAAGTAAGGAGAAAAAGACATGACAGTTTTAAAAATAGAAAAATTACCGCACAATCAAATTTTACCGGAATACAAAACAGAAGGCGCAGCAGGAATGGACTTATGCGCAGCTATATCTGAACCTTTAGAATTAAAACCGTTGGAAAGAACTTTAATCCCAACAGGTTTGAAAATCGAACTTGAACACGGATTCGAAGCACAAATCAGACCACGTTCAGGAATGTCAATTAAACACGGTATCACTTTGATTAACTGTGTCGGAACAATCGATGAAGACTATAGAGGAGAGGTTTGCGTTCCTGTTGTTAACATTTCAAATGAAGCTTACACAATCCAGCCCCAAGAAAGAATTGCCCAAATGGTTATCAGCAAATACGAACAAGCTAAAATTGAAGTCGTTACCCAATTGACTGAAACAGTTCGCGGTGAAGGCGGCTTTGGCTCAACAGGCAAATAAATTACAGTCAATGGATGATGAAATAATTAGAATTTAAGTTTACACTGAACTGAGTATGATTTAGCAATTGTACTCAGTTTTGTATATTTAGGAGAAATTATGGATAACGAAACACAAGAACAGGTAACACAAACAGACCAATCTCAAAGGTCTTATGTTGTAACATTATTTTTGGCATACTTTTTAGGAATCTTTGGTATTCACAGATTCTACACAGGTTATGTTTTGATAGGTTTGATACAACTTTTGACCTGCGGATGTTTTGGATTATGGACAGTTATTGATATTATTTCCTTAACATTGAACAAATACAAAGATGCTCAAGGAAAAGAATTAAGCAACTACAATCAAGGTTGTGCGCTCATAATTCTATCAGTAATCATTGTACTGTTTATTTTTGGCGGAATTACAGGCGTTTTATCATTCTTCACAGGTAAATAAATTTAATTACACATATAAAGAAAGGAGTTTAGTATGGAAGAAACACAATTGCAAGAATTGAAAGGAAAAAACTGGATGGCAGCAATGTCATTATGTTGGTTCCTTGGAATGTACGGTGCTCACCGCTTTTACACAGGTAAAACTAACAGCGGTTGGGCAATGGTAGTTTTGACAGTTTTAGGTATCACTGCACCAATCTCTGCTATTTGGGCAGTTATTGACGGCTTTAGATTAGCATTGGGTAAATACACTCACGAAGATGGCAGTGAACTATACGAAAGAGTAGACTGGTTTGGTTATATCTACATTGCGTTAATTGTTCTTGGCGCAATTGCTTTGATATTATACTTTACTGCAATTATCGGAATGATTGCAATGTTTGCTCATAGCGCAGGAGCTGGTGCAGGCGCAGGTGCTTTGCCTCCTACTCCGTAGGTTTTTTGAGTTTGGAATGATTATGAGAGGCGGCGTGGGCATTTAGCCCACGCCGCCTTTTTTGTTATTATCATTTGTTACATTCAAGTCAATAAAAAAGGAACCGATTAAGGTTCCATTTAGTAGGTTAGTTAGTAGTAGGGGAAAAAGGAGGAAAATTAGTTTTGTTTAATTACATTTTATTTATCGACACTTTTTATGGAAAACTTTAATTTTTGGGATTGGTTTGTTAAGATTTTGTTACAATCAATCGAAAAGCAAGGGGGCAGGTAAAATACCATATTACAAAGCCACAATGCCAATAGAATATAGGGAACATTTATAAATACAAATAAATATTCCTCAATTCCTCAAATTATTCCATAAAAAAAAGCTATGTACTGAGGTGCATAGCTGTTGATTAGGGATATGTGTATCTTAGTCTCTAAGGAGTATATTGTTATATTATCATTTATAATTTTTTTGTAATCATACAAAATGATGAGATTTTAAAAATCTCATCATTTTTGAATAAATATTTGAAACCTACCACGGATAATCTTTTTCTATTTTCCACCCTGCACGCCGTATCTTTTCCGCACAATATTCACCACCACTATTTTTTGAACAATTCGCATTGATTTGTGCATCAGTTTTATCATACCCATACAAATTAATTCCACCACCATCTTTTTGCACTCTTGTCAACCAAAACACATCACGTCCATAACGATTCGGACCTTCTGCCCCATTTATATCTAATAAAACTTGATTCATACTATCATAAGTTTTCCCATCACTACTTGGAGTAAAATACATTGGCATATACATAAAACCATCATGAGTCATAAAAGCTGTACGAGTTTTGGTTGCATTGCCATCGCCTGTAACCCACCAACTCGATTGTTTTCCACTTGCATATTTGTGCGGCATTACCGACGTATAACCACAATCAGAATATTTTACACATAAGCTTGAAATTTTGATGTACGGAGCCCAATAAGTGTTGATGTATTCCATTGTTGAAAATTTTAAATAATCATCACTAGATGGCTCACCAACATCATCATAAGATAATTTATATGCCTGATTTAAAATAGAAATCGCCTTTTTTAATTTTACAACAGTCTGTTCTTTTTGGTACTTGGCAATCAAATTCGGAATCGTCATTGCTGCAACTACACCAATTATACCTAGGGTGATTAAAACTTCTGCCAAAGTAAAACCAAATTTCGCCTTTGTTGGTAGCGAATTTACGTGCGTAGCACTCTCCGCTAATGTAAAACCATTAGAATATTTGTCATTTTTCATCTTCGCATCTCCTTGTAATACATCAATAAAATTGATTAATGTTATTGTATTACATTAACTTTATTAATGCAATACGTCAAGTTTATGATAAGATACACACTTAATATAAATGACAAATAAAGGTTTAATTACTATATGGATATAAAGAAAAATTTTGGTGCAAGATTAAGAGAATTGAGAATCCAAAAAGATTTAACTCAAGAAAAAATGTCTGAACTCATAGGTATTCAGCCTGAAAATTACTCACGAATTGAAAACGGAGTATCGTTCCCTAAACCTGATAATCTCACAAAAATTGCAACAGCGTTAAATGTTGAATTGCCTGAATTATTTCAATTCAAGCATATTGATAACTATGAAGAAGTCTTGGCATCATTGATTAACAAGCTACAAAATGACAAAGAATCAACTGTTTGGGTTTATAAGTTTTTGAAGAGTTTAGGAAAGATTTAGAGGTTGACTTTACTAATCCAACACATTAAATTTGTCGGCTTGGTAAAGCCGACATACAAACTTTTACCACCAAAAGCACCCCTACATGGAGTGCATGAAAAAGAAATGACGCCCACTCACCCTAACCCTCAGCCATTCGGCACGCAGTCTCACTCATTTCACAAAGCTCAATGGTTCAAGCTAGTATCCCACAAAGGGGCGAGGATGTTTTGAGTCACCCTGAACTGACTAGAATATAAGTTGAGCTAAAGCGAAACG